>JAJZPJ010000011.1:3084-13368 GCA_021811225.1 Pseudomonadota bacterium | reverse complement strand
ATGAACCCCGTCAGCTTCTCCTTTCTCCTCGCCGGCGTGCTGCTCAACGCCTGCGCCCAATTGCTGCTCAAGGCCGGCACCAATGCGGTCGGCCAGTTCCAGCTCCAGCTTGGCAACCTGATCCCGATCGGCTTGAAGCTCGGCCTCGAACCCCACATCCTGGGCGGCCTGGCCTGCTACGTGGTCAGCGTGGTGGTGTGGATCATCGGGCTGTCCCGGGTGCCGGTCAGCGTCGCCTATCCGCTGCTCTCGATCGGCTACGTCATCAATGCCTTCGTCGCCTGGCAGTGGTTCGGCGAGGCGCTCTCGACGCAGAAGCTCTCCGGCATCGGCCTGATCGTGGCCGGCGTATTCCTGGTGGCGCGGTCATGAGGGCCTTCCCCCCGGCCCCCCTCCCAAGGAGGGGGGTGACTTTGGTTCAGCCGCTGACGCGGCTTCCATATCGTGGCTCGCTGTCTTCTCGGGGCGGCCCTTCGGAGACAGCATGAGCTTTCTGCCTTTCACTCGACCTACGATCGACGAGGAGACCATCGCCGCGGTGGGCGAGGTGCTGCGTTCGGGCTGGATCACCAGCGGTCCGAGAGTCAGGGCCTTCGAGGCCGCGCTCTCCGAGTATTGCGGCGGCCGACCGGTGCGCGCCTTCAGCTCGGCCACCGCGGCGATGGAGGTGGCGCTGCGCCTGGCCGGGGTCGGCCCCGGCGACGAGGTGATCACCACTCCCCTGACCTGGGTCGCCTGCGCCAACGTGGTGCTGACCCTCGGAGCCAGGCCGGTGCTGGTGGACATCGATGCGGCAACGCGCAACATCGATCTCGCGCTCGTCGGAGCGGCGGTGACGGCGAAGACGCGCGCGCTGCTGCCGGTCGATCTGGCCGGCCTGCCGGTGGATCGCGACCGGCTCTACGCGATCGCGCAGCGGCACGGCTTGCGCGTGGTCGAGGATGCCGCCCAGTCATTCGGCGCCAGCTGGCGCGGCCGGCCGATCGGGACCTCCTTCGGCCAAGGCCGCGACTTCGTCTCCTTCAGCTTCCACGCCAACAAGAACATCACCACCGGCGAGGGCGGCGCCCTGGTGCTGCCCGACGACATCGACCCGGACTTGTGCGAGCGCCTGCGCCTGCAGGGCGTCGAGCGTTTCCCCGACGGCACGATGGACGTCGATGTGCTGGGCGGCAAGTTCAACCTGACCGACATCGCCGCCGCCATCGGTCTGGGCCAACTCAAGCGTCTCGAAGCCTTCACTGCGCGCCGGCACGAACTCGCCCGTCGCTACTTCGAGCACTTCCACCGGCTCGCCATCCCCGGCCTGGAACTGCCGCCGGCGGACTTCGAGAATTCCAACTGGCACATGTACCAGGTGCTGCTGCCCGATCATGCTGATCGCGGCGCCTTCATCAAGGCGATGCAGGAACGCGGCATCGGCATCGGCGTGCACTACCCGGCGCTGCACCTGTTCTCGCTCTACCGCCGCCTGGGTTTCGAGCCGGGCGACTTTCCCCGAGCCGAACGGGTCGGCGGGCAAACCGTTACACTGCCGCTTTTTCCGGCGATGCACGACGCCGACGTAGAGCGCGTCTGCGACGCCGTCGCCGAGATCCTCGAATAGCATGAGCCATCCCGAAATCTCCATCGTCATCCCGGTCTTCAATGAGGAAGCGGGCTTGCCCGAACTGTTCGCCCGGCTCTATCCGGCGCTCGACGCGCTCGCAACCCGCTACGAGGTGATCTTCGTCAATGACGGCAGCCACGACCGTTCCGCCGCCCTCTTGCGCAGCCAGTTCCAGTCGCGTCCCGACGTCACCCGGGTGGTGCTGTTCGCCGCCAATTTCGGCCAGCACATGGCGATCATGGCCGGCTTCGAGAAGAGCCGCGGCGACATCGTGATCACCCTGGACGCCGACTTGCAGAACCCGCCCGAGGAGATCGCCGCGCTGGTCGACAAGATGCGCGAGGGTCACGACTACGTCGGCACCATCCGGCGCCAGCGGCAGGATTCGGCCTTCCGCCGCTACGCTTCGCGCGCGATGAACCGCCTGCGCGAACGGATCACCCGGATCAGGATGACCGACCAGGGCTGCATGATGCGCGCCTATTCGCGCGCCATCGTCGATGCCATCAACGATTGCCACGAGGTCAGCACCTTCGTCCCGGCGCTGGGCTACACCTTCGCCCAGCGCCCGACCGAGATCGAGATCGGTCACGAGGAGCGCCACGCCGGCGAGTCGAAGTATTCGCTCTACAGCCTGATCCGCCTGAATTTCGACCTGATGACCGGTTTCTCGCTGGTGCCGCTGCAGTGGTTCTCGATGGTCGGCATCGTCATCTCGATGCTCTCGGGGCTGTTCGTGATCTACCTCGCGGTGCGCCGGCTGATCGTCGGTCCGGAGGTGCAGGGCCTGTTCACCCTGTTCGGCATCGCCTTCTTCCTGATCGGGCTGACCCTGTTCGGCGTCGGCCTGTTGGGCGAGTACGTCGGCCGCATCTACCAGCAGGTGCGGCACCGGCCGCGCTACCTGATCGACGCGATGCTGGAAGCGGAAACCGATGACTAGGGCGGTGGTTTTCGCCTATCACAACGTCGGCGTGCGCTGCCTGTCGGTGCTGCTCGCCCACGACGTCGAGGTGGCGCTGGTGGTCACGCACCAGGACAACCCCCTGGAAAACGTCTGGTTCGACAGCGTCGCCGAGCTGGCCGCATTGCACGACATTCCCACGATCGCGCCCGCCGACCCGAACGATCCGGACATCGTCGCGCAGATCTCGAAGCTCTCGCCCGACTTCCTGTTCTCCTTCTACTACCGGTTGATGATCAAGCGTCCGCTCCTGGACACGGCGCGCCGCGGCGCCTACAACATGCACGGCTCGCTCCTGCCCAAATATCGCGGCCGGGTGCCGGTGAACTGGGCGGTGCTCGCGGGCGAGCGCGAGACCGGTGCCACCCTGCACCGGATGCTGGAGAAGCCCGACGCCGGCGCGATCCTGGCCCAACAGGCGGTGCCGATCCTGCCGGACGACAACGCCCATCAGGTGTTCAACAAGGTCACGGTGGCGGCTGAAATCGCGCTCGATCGGGTTCTGCCGCAACTCATCGCCGGCGCTGCCGGCGAGGAACCGCAGGATCTGGCGCGGGGCTCGTACTTCGGCGGCAGGAAACCGGAGGATGGCCGCATTAATTGGCGCGCTCCGGCCCGGAGCATCCACAATCTGGTGCGCGCCGTCGCGCCGCCCTACCCCGGCGCCTTCTGCGCGTTTCAAGGCGGGACGCTGCGCCTGCTCAAAACCCTGGTCGAGTCGCGGCGCTCGCCCAGATCGGACGCCCCCGGGCTCTATGCCGAGTGCGGCCATCTCTATGCCGACTGCGGCGACGGCCGCGTGCTGCGCCTGATCGCGCTCGAATTCGACGGCAAACCGCTCGATGCCGCCGGCCTCGTCGCTCGCTTCGGCTCCGAAAAACATCTTCTTCCCTAGGCACTCATCATGAAAAAAGTCCTCATCCTCGGCGTCAACGGCTTCATCGGCCACCACCTCTCGCAGCGCATCATCGAAACCACCGACTGGGAGGTCCATGGCATGGACATGCAGTCGGAGCGCGTCGCCGACCTGATCGACCATCCGCGCTTCCATTTCTTCGAGGGCGACATCACCATCAACCGGGAATGGATCGAGTACCACGTCAGGAAGTGCGACACGGTGCTGCCGCTGGTGGCCATCGCCACGCCGGCGACCTACGTCAAGGAGCCGCTCAGGGTATTCGAGCTCGACTTCGAGGCCAACCTGCCGATCATCCGGCACGCGGTGAAGTACGGCAAGCGGGTGATCTTCCCCTCGACTTCCGAAGTCTATGGCATGTGCGCCGACGCCGAGTTCGATCCCGAGAACTCCAACCTGATCTACGGCCCGATCAACAAACCGCGCTGGATCTACGCCTGCTCCAAGCAGCTGATGGACCGCGTCATCGCCGCCTACGGCCAGCAGGAGGGGCTCGACTACACGCTGTTCCGGCCGTTCAACTGGATCGGCGAGGGCCTCGACTCGATCCACACCCCCAAGGAGGGCAGCTCGCGCGTCATCACCCAGTTCCTGGGCCACATCGTGCGCGGCGAACCGATCAAGCTGGTCGATGGCGGCGCCCAGAAACGCGCCTTCACCTACGTCTCGGACGGCATCGCTGCGCTGATGAAGATCATCGAGAACAAGGACGGCATCGCCAGCGGCAAGATCTACAACATCGGCAATCCGGGCAACAACTATTCGGTGCGCGAGCTGGCAACGATGATGCTGGCGATGGCCAAGGAATATCCCGAATACCGCGACAGCGCCGAGAAGGTCGAGATGATCGAGACCACCTCCGGCGCCTACTACGGCCAAGGCTACCAGGACGTGCAAAACCGCGTGCCCAAGATCACCAACACCATGGCCGACTTCGACTGGGCGCCGAAGGTGGGCATGGCCGAGGCGCTGCGGCACATCCTCGACGCCTACCGCGGCGACGTCGCCGGCGCGCGCAGTCTCGTCGATTAGTCCTGGTTTTGAAGCTCGCACTGAAGATCGACGTCGACACCTACCGCGGCACCCTCGAGGGGGTGCCGCGTCTGCTGGAATTGCTGCGTCGTTTCGATATCTCCGCCACCTTCCTGTTCTCGCTCGGCCCCGATCACACCGGCCGCGCCATCCGCCGCGTGTTCCGGCGCGGATTCATGAAGAAGGTGTCGCGCACCTCGGTGCTGTCCCACTACGGCCTCAGGACGCTGCTCTACGGTACGCTGCTGCCCGGCCCCGACATCGGGCTATCCTGCGCCGACATCCTGCGCAGCGTCCGCGACGCCGGTCACGAGGTCGGCATCCACTGCTGGGATCACATCAAGTGGCAAGACGGCGTCGAGCGCGCCGGTGCCGCCTGGACCGAGGATCAGATGGGGCGCGCCGCGGCGCGTTTTGCCGAGATCTTCGGCACAGCGGCCAAGACTCAGGGCGCCGCCGGCTGGCAGATGAACCCCCACGCGTTGCGCCTGACCCAGCGTCTGGGGCTCGACTACGCCTCTGACTGCCGCGGCAGCCGCCCCTTCGTGCCGGTGGTCAATGGCGAGCTGATCCTCTGCCCGCAATTGCCGACCACGCTGCCGACGCTGGACGAACTGATCGGCCGAGACGGCGTCGCCGCCGAGAACGTCGATCACTGCCTGCTCAGACTCACCGAAGCGCTGCCGCGGCAAGACCAGGTGTACACGCTGCACGCCGAACTGGAGGGCATGAAGCTCTTGCCGGTGCTGGAGCGCCTGCTCGAAGGCTGGCGCGAGCAGGGCTATACGCTGTGCCCCACCCGGGACATCTTCTCCGGCCTGACGCTGGCCGAACTGCCCCGGCACGAACTGATCCGCGGCGAGGTTTCCGGCCGCGCCGGCACCCTGATGATCCAGGGCGAGGAATTCCTCGCTCCCCGCCATAGCGAAGATAGCGCGGCCATCTGAGGAGGACACCATGCTCGAACGAACCGTCCCGGACTTCTCCCTGCCCGCCACCGGCGGCGGGACCTTCCGGCTCTCCGACCAGCGGGGCAGGCCGCTGGTGATCTATTTCTATCCCAAGGACAGCACGCCCGGCTGCACCACCGAAGCCGGCCAGTTCCGCGATCTCCACGAGCAGTTTCAAAAGCTGGGCTGCGACGTCTTCGGCGTCTCGCGCGACGGCCTGAAGTCGCACCAGAGCTTCAAGGCCAAGCTCGAACTGCCCTTCGAACTCCTGGTCGATGCCGACGAGATCGCCTGCACCCTGTTCGGCGTCGTCAAGATGAAGAAGCTGTACGGCAAGGAGGTGCGCGGGATAGAGCGCAGCACCTTCCTGATCGACGCCGCCGGCGTGCTGCGCCGCGAGTGGCGCGCGGTGCGCGCCGACGGCCACGCCGCGGAAGTGCTCGCCGCCGTGGAATCGCTTTAATCCCCCTCCGGAAACCCGATGAAATCCAAACGCGCCACCAAGCTCTTCGTCCTCGACACCAACGTGCTGATGCACGATCCGAGCAGCCTGTTCCGCTTCGAGGAGCACGATATCTTCGTGCCGATGATGACCCTGGAAGAGCTCGACAACAACAAGAAGGGCATGTCCGAGGTGGCGAGAAACGCCCGTCAGGCGAGCCGCCTGTTAGACGAGGTGGTGTCCTCCGGCGGGGCGGACATCCAGAGCGGCATCGCGCTATCCGAGCCCTCGCGGCAATTGGCGAGCGGCCGCCTGTTCCTGCAGACCGAGGCGATCAACGGCGTCATCCCCGCATCCTTGCCCACCGCCAAAGCCGACAACCAGATCATCGCGGTGGCGATCCACCTGTCCGAGAAATTCGCCAAGCGCCCGGTGATCCTGGTGACCAAGGACATCAACATGCGCATCAAGGCCCGCGCGCTGGGCCTGGAGGCGCAGGACTACTTCAACGACAAGGTGTTGGAGGACAGCGATCTGCTGTACACCGGTGCGCGCGAACTGCCCGCCGACTTCTGGGAGTCCCACGGCAAGGATCTGCAGTCGTGGAAGCAGGAAACGCGTACGCTGTACCGCATCCAGGGACCGCTGTGCGCCGAGTTGCTGGTCAACGAATTCGTCTGGCAGGAAGGGGCGCAGCCGCTCCATGCCTGGGTGCGCGAGGCCGGCGGCAAGAGCGCGGTGCTGGAGACCCTGACCGACTACGGTCATCAGAAGAATGCCGTCTGGGGCATCACCGCGAAAAACCGCGAGCAGAACTTCGCGCTGAACCTCTTGATGAACCCGGAGATCGACTTCGTCACCCTGCTAGGCCAAGCCGGCACCGGCAAGACGCTGCTGACGCTGGCCGCGAGCCTCACCCAGGTGCTGGAAGCCAAGCGCTATTCCGAGATCATCATCACCCGCGTGACCATCCCGGTGGGCGAAGACATCGGCTTCCTGCCCGGCACCGAGGAGGAAAAGATGACGCCCTGGATGGGCGCGCTGGAAGACAACCTCGACGTCTTGAATCGCCCCGCCGAAGACGCGCAGGGCGGGGTCGGCGATTGGGGCCGCGCCGCCACGATGGATCTCATCCGCAGCAGGATCAAGATCAAGTCGCTCAACTTCATGCGCGGCCGCACCTTCCTGAACAAGTTCCTGATCATCGACGAGGCGCAGAACCTGACGCCCAAGCAGATGAAGACCCTGATCACCCGCGCCGGCCCCGGCACCAAGGTGGTGTGCCTGGGCAACATCGCGCAGATCGACACGCCCTATCTGACCGAGGGCAGCTCCGGCCTCACCTACGTCGTCGACCGCTTCAAGGGCTGGCTCCACTCCGGCCACGTCACCTTGCAGCGCGGCGAACGCTCGCGCCTGGCCGACCACGCCGGCGAGGTTTTATAGCCTATCCACCGCCCCTCTCCCCGGAAAGGGAATCAGATGGTCAGCGCCACGAGCTCGTTCCACCAATGCGTGAGCCAGCCCGCCCTTGCCACCGGCGCCAGAGCCACCAGAGGAATATCGACGGTCGCCTGCTTGCCGTCGCTCAGCGTCAGCTGACCGATCGTCTGCTCGCGCTTCAACGGCAGCGGCATGTTGGCGGCTACGTCCAGCCCCGGCTTGAGCGCCGCATAACGGCCGAGCGGCACGGTGACCCAGGTATCCGCGGCGGGGCCCACCGGTATTTCGGCGGGACTCGCCCAGTTATTTCGCAGCCGATCGACCACCTGGCCGGCCTTATAGGCAAGATGCGTCTCGAAATTGAGATAGCCGTAATCGAGCAGCGCCTCGGCCGCCTGGGCGCTGGCTTTGCGGGTGGAGGAGCCCAGCACCACGGCGATCAACGGACGCCCCTTGCGCACCGCGGTAGCCACCAGGCAATAGCCCGCCTCGTCGGTGTGGCCGGTCTTCATTCCGGTCACCGTTGAATCGCTGAACAACAGGGGATTCCAGTTCGGCTGGGTGATGCGGTTGTAGGTGAAGGTGTGCTCGCCGAAATAATGGAGATATTGCGGGTAGCGCTGCACGATGTCCTCGGCGAGCACCCCGATATCCCGCGCGCTCACCAGATTGGTCGTGGTCGGCAAGCCGTTGACGTTGTCGAAGTGGCTCTCGCTCAGACCCAACTGGCGCGCCGTCGCGTTCATCATCTGCACGAAGCTGTCGGTGTTGCCGGCAATCGCCTGGGCCAGGGCGTCCGCCGCATCGTTGCCGGACACCACCACCATGCCGCTGATCAGCTGATCCACCGTCACCGGCAGCTTGGGTTGGAGAAACATGGTCGAGCCGCCCGCCTTCCAGGCTTCCACGCTGACCGGAATCTGCTGGTCGAGCTTGAGGCGCCCGAGCGCCAGCGCCTGAAAAGTCAGGTAGGTGGTCATCAGTTTCGTCAGGCTCGCCGGCGGCACCCGATCATCTGCCTTGCGCGCAGCCAGAATCTGGTGGGAGTCCTGGTCGATCAATACATAATTGCGGGCATCCACGTTGGGGGCATCGGGTATGGCCGGATAAGCCTGGGCGTGAACATTCGCCACGGCTGACGCGGCAAGCAATAGCGCACCCAGAACCCGCGACGGAGAAAATAACGACATGAACGACTCCTCACCATTGACACCATTGATTGTGAAATCAGGAAGGCATTTCCTGAGCCGAAGACGGCTACGCTAAGACGACACCTGCGCACAAGAAGTTCCGCCCGGAGTTTCCCCCTGCCCCGAACCGTCAGACCGTGGCACTCCGGTCGCGCTTCAATAGCTGCCCGGCTGGGCGAAGCTCTGGAAGCGGGTGTATTCGCCGAGGAAGGTGAGCCGGACGGTGCCGGTCGGACCGTTCCGGTGCTTGCCGATGATCACTTCGGCGGTGCCCTTCTCCTGGGTATCGGGCTTGTAGTATTCCTCCCGGTACATCATCAGGATGATGTCGGCGTCCTGCTCGATGGCGCCCGACTCGCGCAGGTCGGACATCAAGGGCCGCTTGTCGTTCCGCTCCTCGACCTTGCGCGAGAGCTGCGACAGGGCGATCACCGGCACCTGCAATTCCTTGGCCAGCGCCTTGATCGAGCGCGAAATCTCGGAGATCTCGGTGGCGCGGTTCTCGTTGTCCCGGGTCGAGGTCATCAACTGCAGGTAGTCGATCACGATCAGGCCGAGCTTGCCGCCGAACTGGCGCGCCAGGCGTCTGGCCCTAGCTCTCAGATCCGTCACGTTCAGAGCGCCGGTCTCGTCGATGTGGATCGGCGCGCCGTGCAGCTTGCCCAGCGCCACGGTCATCTTGTCCCACTCGTCGTCGTTCAGGCGGCCGGTGCGGATGCGGTGCGCGTCCAGGCGCCCGACCGAGGAGAGAAAGCGCATCGCCAGCTGCGGCCCGGACATTTCCAGGCTGAAGATCGCCACCGGCAGGCCGAGATCGACGCCGACGTGCTCGGCGATATTGAGCGCGAAGGCGGTCTTGCCCATCGAGGGCCGTCCGGCGACGACCACCATGTCGCCCGGCTGCAAGCCCGAGGTCATCTTGTCGAGATCGGCAAAGCCGGTCGGCACGCCGGTGACGTCCGAGGGATTCTCCTGCTCGTAGAGCTCCTGGATGCGGTCCACCACCTGGCCCAGGAGCGGCTGGATGGCGACGAAACCCTGGCTGCTGCGGGCGCCGGCTTCGGCGATCTCGAACACCTTGGCCTCGGCCTGATCGAGCAGCACCTTGGCGTCGCGACCGGCGGGATTCAAGGCGCTGGCGGCGATCTCGTCGCCGACCGTGACCAGGCGGCGCAGCACGGCGCGCTCGCGCACGATCTCGGCGTAGCGGCGGATGTTGGCCGCGGACGGGGTGTTGTTGGCGATCTCGCCGAGATAGGCCAGCCCCCCGGCCTGCTCGACCTCGTTGCTCTTCTCGATCGACTCGAACACCGTGACCACGTCGGCCGGCCGCGCCCGCTCGATCAGCAGGGCGATGTGGCGGAAGATGCGGCGGTGATCGTCGCGATAGAAGTCGGACTCGGTGACGATGTCGGCGATCCGGTCCCAGGCGCTGTTGTCCAGCAGCAGGCCGCCCAACAGCGACTGCTCGGCCTCGACCGAGTGCGGCGGCAGCTTGAGGGCGGCGATCTGCGGGTCGTCGCTGCGGTTCGCGGCGAACCCGCGCGAGTTCGGCAAGGTCTGGGCCATGTCGAGGTCTCCTTGAATTGATCGCCCAGTCTACCGGCAGCGGCGCCGGATGGGGAGGGCATAAGTTGTGTAAATGCTGTGGAAATGCTGTGCGCGGATTGTGGGCAAACCGTGGCACGAGACGCTGACGCGTAAACGGACGAGGGCCGCTCGCGCGGCCCCTTTGCCC
>JAJZPJ010000011.1:0-2984 GCA_021811225.1 Pseudomonadota bacterium | reverse complement strand
CGGGCCCTCGGGCAGACGGATGTCGGCCTTCTCGACTTCGAAGCCCTGCGCCTTCAGCGCCTCGGCGATATCGGCGTTGGTGACCGAACCGAACAGCCGGCCATCGACACCCGCCTTGCGCGTCACCTGAAGCAACAGTCCTTGCAGCTTGCCGGCCCGCTCCTGGGCGGCGGCGAGATGCTCCGCCTGGAGCTTCTCCAGTTCGGCGCGCTGGGCTTCGAATTTCGCCAGGTTCTCGGGGGTCACGCGGCTGGCCTTGCGCTGCGGCAACAGGAAATTGCGGGCGTAGCCGTCCTTGACCTTGACCACGTCGCCCAGGCCGCCCAGGTTCGCGACTTTCTCCATCAGAATCACTTGCATGTTGGTTCTCCCGGATCAGTCGTGCAGGTCGGTGAAGGGCAGCAGCGCCAGAAAGCGCGCCCGCTTGATCGCCGTGCCCAGCTGCCGCTGGTAGCCGGCCTTGGTGCCGGTGATGCGCGCCGGCATGATCTTCGCGTTTTCGGTGATGAAGTCCTTCAGGATATCGACGTCCTTGTAGTCGATCTCCGCGATCTTCTCCGCGGTGAAGCGGCAGAACTTGCGCCGCTTGAACATATTGCGGCCCTTGTCGTCCTTGCGCTTGACGGTACTCTTTGCTTTCGGTCTAAATGCCATGATTGATTCCTTCCAGAAACTCTACCGTATTCACATGCAGGACCGGGGTCCTGCTCTTGAGGCTTTTCGCTGAGAGAAAGCCGGTGACTCTGAGGCCGTCGCCCGGTTTGGCGCCGGCGAGCAATTGCGCCGTCGGTCCCAGGGCCACGCATGCCATTTCGCAACTCACCTGACGCTCGGCTCCCGCCTCGGTTTGCGTCGAGGCGTGGGCGATCCGGAAATTCAGCGCCGGGATGCCCGCCGGCGTGAAGCGCAGCGCCGCCAGTTCCAGCACGCTGCCCGCGAGCACGCTCAGGTTGTCAGACGGCAACGGCCGCTGCCGGGGTCTCGGCGACGGGCGCCGCCGGGGCGGTCAGAGAGCGCGACTTCTCCTCCTTCATCATCGGCGAAGGAGCGGTCACTGCGTGCTTCATTTTGACCGTCAGATGGCGCAACACGGCATCGTTGAACTTGAACGCATGCTCCAGCTCTTCGAGCGTCTCGCCGTCGCACTCGATGTTCATCAGCACGTAATGCGCCTTATGCACCTTCTGGATCGGGTAGGCCATCTGGCGCCGCCCCCAGTCTTCGAGGCGGTGGATGGCGCCGTTGCGCGCGGCCACGAGGGCCTTGTAACGCTCGACCATCGCCGGCACCTGCTCGCTCTGGTCGGGATGGACGATAAATACGATTTCGTAGTGTCGCATGCAATCTCCTTATGGTTGGAAGCCCCCCCGCATGCGCTTCGGGTGGAGCAAGGTTGACAAGAGGCGGGATTCTACCGGCATCCGACCGGTATTTCAAGGTCTTGTTGCATTGAATAGCCCCGGTTTTCCGTCGCCGGGGCCGAATTTACCCGCCACGATGATGCTAAAGTAGCAGACATTCAGGACAGCCGCTGCACCACCATGATTGAGCACCCTCTTGCCGACATTGATGCCTGGGTGGACCTCTACGCCCAGACCGAACTGCCGGTGCTCAGGCACACCGTCGTGGCACTCGACAAGATGCGCGCCAACGCCGAGAACGCCAGCGGCAGGATGCTCTCCGCGGTGATCCTCCAGGACCCGCTGATGACGCTGCGGGTGTTGGCCTTCCTCGAAAAGCATCGCGGCAAGAAGCAGAGCACCGACATCACCACCATCGACCGGGCATTGATGATGATCGGGGTCGATCCCTTCTTCGCCGCTTTCGCGCATGTGCCGCTGGTCGAAGATACGCTCAAGTCCCATCCGCAGGCGCTGCTCGGCCTGCTCAAGCTCGTCGCGCGGGCGCGCAAGGCCACCCGCTGGGCGCGCGAATGGGCGATCGCCCGTCACGATCTCAACGTCGAGGAGATCACCGTCGCGTGCTTGCTGCACGAAGTCACCGAAATCCTGATGTGGTGTTTCGCCCCGTCGCTGGCGCTGAAGGTGAATAGTCTGCTGGCCAAGGACCCAAAGCGACGCAGCGCGGACGTGCAGGAGGAGGTCTATGGCGTCCGCCTCGAAGATCTGAAGCGCAGTCTGGTCCAACGCTGGCGGTTGCCGCAATTCTTGGCGGAGCTGATGGACCACGACAACGCCGAACAAGCGCGCGTCCTCAACGTCACGCTGGCCATCGATCTGGCCCGACATTCCGCCCATGGCTGGAGCGATCCGGCCTTGCCCGACGACATGCGCGCCGTCGAGAACCTGCTCCATATCAGCCACAACGCGCTGCTGGCGAGACTCGGGCTCGACGTTCCGGAGCCGGCCGCGACCGCAGCCCGGCAGAACAGCGCAGCTTAGCCGCCGGCGGCAGCCCGGTTCTCCAGTTCCTCCCAGCGCGACAGCGCCGCTTTCAGTTCCGCCTCGAGCGCCGCCACCCGCGCCTGCAGACGCCGGCCCTCGTCGGGGGCGTCCCGGTACAGCGCGACATCGGAGAGCCGCGCCGTGATGGCTGCCTGCTCCGCCTCCAGCGCGCCGATGCGCTCGGGCAGCGCGGCGAGCTCCTGCGCCTCGCGATAACTGAGCTTGACGTTCTCCCGCGGGCGCGCTGCCGGCTTCGCCGCCGGAACGCCGCTCCGGCTCGCCAAGGCCTGGGCTGGCGGCGCGCGGCGCTTGGCCGCCAGCCAGTCCTCGAAGCCGCCGGCATATTCGCGCCAGACACCGTCGCCCTCGGCAACGATGCTCTGGGTCACGACGTTGTCCAGGAAGCGCCGATCGTGGCTGACCAGGAACAGCGTGCCGGTGTATTCCTGCAGCAGCGACTCCAGGAGTTCCAGGGTCTCGATGTCCAGATCGTTGGTCGGCTCGTCCAACACCAGCACGTTGGCCGGCTTGGCGAACAGCCGGGCCAGCAGCAGCCGGTTGCGCTCGCCGCCGGAGAGC
>JAJZPJ010000010.1:17930-26899 GCA_021811225.1 Pseudomonadota bacterium | reverse complement strand
TGGTGAGTCCGGCGGTGCGCTGTCAGCAGACCGCTCACGCGCTCGGGCAGCGCTTCGAGACCGAGGCCAGGATGGCGCCCGGCGCCGACGTCGCCGATCTGATCGCCGCCAGCGGCTGGCCAGAGGGAGGCGGGCAGCGCGGCGCCGCGGTGCTCCTGGTCGGGCACCAGCCGGCGCTGGGCCGGCTGGCCGCCTTGCTGCTCTCGGGGCAGGAGGCCGACTGGACGGTGAAGAAAGGCGGACTGTGGTGGCTCTCCCGCCGCAGCCGCGAGGGCGACGCCCAGACGGCCCAGACGGTATTGCGCGCGGTGATCAACCCGGAATTGCTGTGACCTCGATCGCCTGCCTATGAGGTCTTGAGATATTTCAGCCTGAATTTCGCTCCGAGATATCCCGCCTTGGCCGCCGCCCGGAAGGCGGCCAGGGCCTCCGCCGGCCGGTGTAGCCGTTCGCACAGGACGCCGCGAAGATAAAGATCGAGTCCCGAGTCGGGCTTGAGCCGCAAGGCGTGATCCACTTCGACCAGCGCCTGGACGTAGTTCTTTTCCTTGTAATAGACGAAGCTCCTGCCGATATAGCCATAGTCGGCTTCCGGATTGAGTTTGACGGAGCGGTTGAAATCTTTCATCGCCTTGGTAAGTTCGCCCCGCCCCAGGCGCACATCGCCGCGATTGAAGTAGGTCCGGTCGGCCCCGGGCAGATTCGGCGCTGAGAGCTTGGCGACGGCGTCGTCCCACAGCGCCTGCTCGCTGGCGAAGCTCCTGAGACGATTCTGCGCCAGGGGAAACTCCAGGGCCACGGCGATGACGAGCAGCGCCAGCAGCCAGCGCCAGCGCAGACGGGAGAGCACCGCCGCCAGCATCATCGCGAAGCCCGGCGCCCAGAGATAGCTGCGGTACAGCACGAAGGGCTCCTGCAGGCGGACCGCCGACAGCTCGGTCATATACAGCAGCCAGGAGAGCAGCAGGCCGCAGCCGAACAGGGCGGCAGCGCCCCGCCGCAACAGGCAATAGAGCCCCAGCGCCGGCGCGGCCAGGAAGGCCGCGACGCCGAGGACGAGGCCGGGGGAATGCATGACCCCGAGGAAATCGACGCGGAGGTCCGCCGACATCGAGCGAACGTCGGGCACCAGCCAGAGATAAAGGTAGAGGAAAAATTCGCGCGCCTGCATCGCCATGCTCGCGAGCCAGACGCCCGCCGGGTTGCGGAACAGCGCCATGGTTCCGAGCTGCGCGATGATGTCGCCGACGAATGGCTCGTAAGCTCTGCCGATCACCGATTTCACCTCGAAGATCACCGTGACCCCGGCGGGCAGGCAGAGCAGCAGGAAGAGCAGGGCATGGCGCAGATTCCAGCGCCGGTCCCCGGTGCCAGCCAGCGCGATCAGCGGCAGCGCCCCCAGGGGCAGCATGATCGCGTGCTCTTTGCAAAAGATCGCGGCAGAATACAAGACGGCGGCGGCGAAGACGTCGCCGGTGCTGCGGCTGCTGAAGGCGCGCACGAACATCAACAGGCAGGCCAGGGAGAACAGCGTCGCCAGCACGATGGTCCGCTCCACCAGGTAGGCGGCACCATAGACCGCGACCGGATTGAGCGCGAACCAGGCGGCACCGAGCAGCGGCAGCAGATAGCGGCTGGCGTCCGGAACAGCGTCCTCCCCCCGCGCCAGATCCAGCAGACGCTTGAGCAGGGCGAAGAGGAGCCAGGCGCAGCCGATGTGGAGGATCAGGCTGACGATTCTTTGCGCGACGATGCTGCCGAACATGACCTGGACGAAGCCCAGGGTGAAGTAGGGGAAGGTCCGCGGCCGGAACGAGAAGGGGACCAGCGCATCCTCGTACACCGACAGATTGGCGAACAGGTTCTGGTCGTCGAAGACCAGGCCGTTGGACAGGAAGGGTGCGTAGAGCAGCGCTGCGGCCAGCGCCAGCGCGGCCAGACAGAGGAGCGGCAGAAGGTAGCGCCTGGACTTGAACATGGGGCAGAAAAACGGCCACCAGGGTGGCCGTTTCATTTCGACGGAGGCGGCGGTCCGCCCCGGATTTAATTCTGGCAGTTGGCCGGCAGGAAGGGATACATGGCTGTGACCGCACTCGGCGCGGTGACTCCCGTTCCGCTCGCGGTGCCGCAGACCCAGGTGATCGTACCGTCGGCATTGGCCGTCCCGAACAGGCCGACATACTTGCCATCCACCGCCGCCGCGCCCGTATTATTGACGGTCAGAATGATCGACACGGTTGTCCCGGCACCGCCGCCCGCAGATTTGTAATCAACGGCGGTGACGTACTTGGCGTTCTGCGGGGCGGTGAGCGCGAACGGGGCAACGCTCGGAATGGTCGACAGGGAACCGTAGGACTCGGATACCGATGCCTTGAGCGAATCCAGCAGCGAGGTGGCTTCGGTCAGCTTGGCCTTGGTCATGTAGTTCTGGTAGGCGGGCAGCGCGATCGCCGCCAGGATGCCGATGATCGCGACCACGATCATCAGTTCGATCAGGGTGAAGCCCTTCTGCATGCTCTTCATTTGTTTCTCCTCGATGGTTGATGGTGCTGCCTGATGCTGTCTGGTGCTGCCTGGTGCTACCAAGGCGTGGAATCCGGTCGGCCGGACTCACGCATCTTACTTTAGCAAGACATATGCCAAAAGCCAAGATCCGGGCGCCGGGCGCTTCTGCGGCCGGGCTGGGGGGCGCCGGCCGGCGGGCAGGGTCGGCAAAACGTCCGAATCTGACGATTTTCGTCACCCGCCCCATCAACAAAGCACAGTCGGCAATTTGCCAAGCACCGCGCTCAGGGCAAATAACCCGGCAGACGATTCAAATCCACTTCGTCTATCTGCTGCGGGTCGAGTTTTTTCCGGGCGTATTGCAGATAGACCCCGCGGCGGACGAAGACGTCGAACAGATCCGGATCGATATGCCCCTCCTCCTTCATCCTGCCCAGGATGAAGAGCGACTCCGACAGCGTCTTGCCGGTCTTGTAGGGACGGTCGCGCGCGGTGAGCGCCTCGAAAATGTCGGCGATGCCCATGATCCTGGCCTGCCACGACATCTGTTCGCGCGTCAGGCCCTTGGGGTAGCCCTTGCCGTCCATGCGCTCGTGGTGGCCGCCGGCGTATTCGGGCACGTTGGTGAGGTGCTTGGGCCAGGGCAGTTTCTCCAGCATCTCGATGGTCACGTCGATATGCTTGTTGATGATCTCGCGCTCGTCTTCGTTCAGCGTGCCCTTGCGGATCGACAGGTTGTCGATCTCGTCGCCGCTGAGAAAGTCGCTCTCCCGGCCGGAAGGATCGCGCCAGCGATAAGCTGTGCCGATCGCCCGGACGCGCTCCAAGTCGGCGTCCTTCATGAATTCGCCGCCGATATTGACGCGCCTCAGGAAGCCGCGATCGTCCTCCAGTTGCGCGCGCCTCGCCTCGAAGTCGCGCCGCAACGCTGCTTCGGCCGCCGCGTCGCGCGGCTCGCGTAGCGCCAACCGGCGCTTCAGCATCTCGATCTCGGCGTCGCGCTTTAACACCTCGAAGCGGGTGTCGAGGGTATGGATGCGGTCGTAGAGGGTCTGCAGCTTGGTCGCCTTGTCCACCACATGCACCGGCGTCGTCACCTTGCCGCAATCGTGCAGCAGACCGGCGATCTTGAGCTCGTAGCGGTCGCGGTCGGTCATGTGGAAAGCCGCCAGCGGTCCGTCCTCGGTCGCGCTCGCCGCCTCGGCGAGCATCATCGTCAGCTCGGGAACGCGCTTGCAGTGGTCCCCCGTATATTCCGACTTCTCGTCGATCGCCTCGTTGATCATGTCGATGAAGGACTCGAACAGCTCTTCGAGCTGGCTGATCAACTGGCGTTTGGTGAGCGCGATCGCCGCCTGCGAGGCGAGCGATTCGGCCAGGCGCTGGTCGGCGGTGGAGAAGGGCACGACCGCGCCGGTCTGCGGATCGAGGCAGTTGATCAATTGCAGCACGCCGATGATCTCGTTCTCGTGGTTCCTCATCGGCACCGTCAGGAAGGATCGCGAACGATAGCCGTTGATTTCGTCGAACTTGCGCGTGCCGGAGAAATCGAAACCGGCGGCGGTATAGGCGTCGGCGATATTGACCGTCTCGCCGCGCAGCGCGGCGTGGGCCGCGACGTTGGCGTGGTTCTCGCCGTCGCCTTCATACAGGAGGATGTCCTGCAAGTTGATCGGATTGCCCGAGTTACCGCCTTGCCGGCCCGGCCTGCCCGGATCGCCGCGCCGCTCGAACTCGTCGTTGTGCAGGATCTCGAAGTGCAGGCGGCGCTCCTCCTTACCGTCCTTGCCCACCACCTTAATGATCCGGTAGAGCGTGCCGCCTTGGGCGCGGGTGATGGTCTTGGCCGCGACCAGGATGAATTCCAGCAGACGATCGATGTCGTGCTCGCGGGACAGCGCCGCGCCGATCTCGTTCAGCTTCTCCAGCCGGCGGAACAGATCGTCTATGGTGTCCGCGCTCACTTGATGCACACCGTCCTGACCTGCTTCATGTCGGTCTCGCCCTGCAGCACCTTCTCCATGCCGTCCATCTTGAGCGTGCGCATGCCGTCCTCCAGCGCGCAGGCGAGCAGTTCGGGGACCCGGGCGTGCTCCTGGATCAGGCGCTTCACCTGGTCGGAACCGAGCATCAGCTCGTGCAGGCCCATGCGCCCCTTGTAGCCGGTGTCGGTGCACAGCGGGCAGCCCTTGGCCTGGTAGAGGGTGAATTTCCCGTCCCGGGCGTAGTTCTTCAGCCACTCGGCGCGGATCGCCTCCCGGCCGGCCTCGGCGTCGCGCTTGAAGGTCGCGGTGTGCGTCAGCTCCTCGCAGTATTCCGTGAGCAAATGATCCAGCTCCTCCGGCCCGGGCGTGTAGGCCTGCTTGCACTTGCACAGCCGCTTGGCCAGCCGCTGGGCGAGGATGCCCAGCAAGGCGTCGGCGAAATTGAACGGGTCCATGCCCATGTCGAGCAGGCGGATGATCGACTCGGGCGCGCTGTTGGTGTGCAGCGTGGCGAACACCAGGTGGCCGGTGAGCGAGGCCTCGATGCCCAGCGCGGTGGTCTCCTTGTCGCGCATTTCGCCGACCATGATGATGTCCGGATCGGCGCGCAGGAAGGACTTCATGATGGTCGGAAAGTCGAGGCCGGCCTTCTTGTTGATCTGCACCTGGCGCAGGCCCTTCTGGGTGATCTCGACCGGGTCCTCGGCGGTCCAGATCTTGGTGTCCGGCTTGTTGAGGAAGCCCAGCACCGAATGCAGCGTGGTGGTCTTGCCCGAGCCGGTCGGGCCGCAGACGAAGAACAGCCCGTAGGGCTTGGTCACGACCGACTTCAATCGGTCGAGGTTGATCGGCAGCAGGCCCAGCTTGTCGAGCGGGATCGGCTCGCCGGCGGCGAGGATGCGCATCACGATGTCTTCGCCGCCCGCCGTGGGGATGGTCGCCACCCGCAACTCGATGTCCAGCGGGCCGTACTTCTTGAACTTGATCTTGCCGTCCTGCGGCCGGCGGCGCTCCGAGATGTCGAGCTCGCACATGATCTTGATGCGCACCGCCAGGGCGCTGCGGTAGCTCGCCGGAATCTCGATGTAATTCACCAGCGAGCCGTCCTTGCGGAAGCGCACCAGGGTCTTCTCCTTGCCCGGCCGCGGCTCGATATGGATGTCCGAGGCGCCCTGCTGGTAGGCGTCGACGATGATCTTGTTCACCAGCCTGACCAGCTCGTTGTCGGCGGCGGCGGAGAGATCGTCGGCCGTGGTCTCGCCCTCTTCGCCGTCGTCGGAGAGGTTGGACAGGAGCTCTCCGACCGAGGAAGTGTCGCTGTCCTGGGCGGCGCCGAAGAACAGGTCCAGGGTCTCCTTGAAGTCGCTGTGGGTGGTGACCCGGAAGGCCAGCCGGCTCCTGGGAAAGACGTTGCTGACGATGTGCGAGCTCTTGATCTGCTCCGGATCGAGGGTCAGGATCACGATGCCCTCGGGCGTCTCCTCGATCGGCAGCCAGTGGTTCTGTTCGATGTACTCGCGCTTGAGGTTCTTCAGCAGGTCGGACGGCTTGATGCGATTGGGCTGGTGGGGCTCGTAGGGCACGCCGAAGAACTTCGCCAGCGCCGCCCCGATCAGCGGCAGCCTGACCTGGAATTCGCTGATCAGCACGTCTTCGAGCCGGATGTTCTTGCGCCGCGCCGAGCGCGTGGCGAGATCCAGCTCCTCCGCCGAAATCACCGCATCGGTCACCAGGAAGTCGTACTTCGATTTGACCAGGGGAGCCTGCTTGAAGCGCTGGTTGAAGGCGATCGCCAGCGTCTCGCACAGATCCCGCAAACCATCCACGGCCTCGTCCGAGAACGGCACGTCGGCCCGGTTGTTGATCAGCTGCACCACGCCCAGCAACTCGCCGGAATCCTGTTCGAGCACCGGGCCGACCAGCATCTGCTTGGTGCGGTAGCCGGTGCGCCGATCGACCTTCTGCTGGAAATGCGGCGTCGGCTTGTAGGACTTCAGCGCCTCCAGATTGCTGACGTCGGGGATGTTGAGCATCCGGCGCGACAGCGCGACGTAGCCGGCGATGCTCTGATCGTCGATCGGCAGCTTCAGGCTCTGGAACGAGTTGAGGCCGATCTTGAGCTTGGAGACGATGGCGCTGCGATCCTCGCTGACCGAATAGATGGTCAGGCGGTCGGCGTTGAACAGACTGCAGATCTCCTGCGACAACTCGAGCATGATCTCGTCGATGTTGTTGGTCGCATGGATCTTGTTGGTGACCGCCTGGAGATTCCGGAGAAAGGACAGCCGGCCGCCGGCGTCCTTGCCGTCTTCGGTCGGCGGAGTGAGCACCGCGCTCACGGTTCGCGCCTCCTCATCGCCTCACAGCTCGAAGACATGGTCGTCCTGCAGCATCTGCGGCCGGTAGCGCCCGGCAGCCGAGGCGATCTCCCGCATGATCAGTTGTTGCTGCCCGGGCTTCAGATGGGTGATGAACAGCTCGGGCGTCAGGCGCAGCCAGGCGAGTGCGGTCGCGAGCAGGCTCGGGCACAGATGCTTGGAGTCGTTCGCCAAGGGCAGATCGCCATCGGAAAACGCGGTCTCGACGATCAAATAACGCAGATTGCTAATCTTGTTGACCTCCTGCCAGAACTCCGCGCAGACGCTGGTATCGCCGGAAAACGCCAGGCTGGCGCGACCGGAATCGAGATGGTAACCCACCGCCGGCACGCTGTGGTCGGCGGGCAGCGCCGCGATCGCACGGCCGCCCAGATCCACCGCCTGGCCCAGACGGATCTCGCGGAAGCGGACGAAGGGCCGAGCGCTGGGAATCCGGGTGAAATCGGGCCATACCGCCCAGTTGAAGACGTGGCTTTGCAAGATCGCGATGGTCGGGCCGGTGGCATGAACGGTCAGCGGCGTCGCGCGCAGGTCGCCGACGCTGTCGCCGATCAGCGGCAGACAGGCGATATGGTCGAGGTGGGAATGGGTGATGAAGACGTGGTCGATGCGCGCGAGCTCGTCCAGCGACAGGCGACAGACGCCGGTTCCGGCATCGATCAGGATGTCGTCGTCCACCAGCATCGCGGTGGTGTGCAGCGCCGGCCCGCCGATGCCGCCGCTGGCGCCGAGGATCCTGACTCTCATGGCGACCTCGGCGGGCGGAAGGAAGCGCCGCCGCGCAGGGAAGGACGGCGAGCAGCCCACAGGGAATCGTCACTGCGAGGCCGAAGGCCGCGGCAGTCTTGATCGCCGCGCTGCGCTCGCGATGACGACCGGAGGAGGGGGCTGGGGGCAATGTCGTTCATTTCGTCTCGAAGGTGGTCACGCCGTCCCATCCCTCGCCGGGCGGTGCTTCGCGGTATTGGGCGATGCGCTTCAGATACAGTTGGTAGAGGTAGCGCTCCCCGCCGAGCGACAGTTCCTGCAATATCTGCTCGGCGCGGTTCCAGTCCTGGGCGCGATAGTAACCCAGGACCCGATCCCATGATTCGATCTCCTCCATGAGCGCCTGATCGAACCCGCCAACCGGGCCTAGGGGTTCGTAGATGCCGACCGGTTCGGCCTTGCCCTTGACCCGCACCCGGTCGAGTTCGCGGAAGACAAACTCCCGCTGCAGCAGATTCCGGGTGGCCTCGCCGACGATGATGCCGACGCCGTACTGCTTGGTGATGCCCTCCAGCCGCGCGCCGAGATTGACCGTGTCGCCCATCACCGTGTAGGCCTTGCGCAGCGGCGAACCCATGTCGCCGACGGTCATCGGCCCGGTATTGACGCCGATGCCGATCTTCAGTTCCGGCCAGCCCTTGGCGGCGAGTCCCCGATTGACCTCCGTGAGCCGGCGCTGCATCTCCAGCGCCGCGACCACGGCCCGGCGGGCGTGCTCCGGATCGGCCACCGGCGCGCCCCAGAAAGCCATGATGGCGTCGCCGATGTACTTGTCCAGGGTGCCGCGTTCGCGCCGGATGACCTCGGTCATGGCCCCCAGGTACTCGTTCATCAGTTGCGCCAGCTGCTCCGGCTGCAGGCCTTCGGAGATGGTGGTGAAGCCGCGCACGTCGGAGAACAGCACGGTCAGTTCGGCGCGCCGCCCGGCCATGCTGTAGCTCTCCGGATCGCGGCTCATCTCCTCGACCAGTTCCGGCGGTACGTACTGCCCGAACAGGTTGGCGAACTGGCGCTTGGTCCGGCTCTCGACGAAATAGCCCCAGGCCATGTCGAGCGCGTACAGGCTGATCGCCAGCACCAGGGCGGTCGCCAGGGGCAGGGCCAGATCGGCGTAGCGCCACAGCGACAGGTTGATCCCGACCAGCGCCCCGGCCACGACCAGCGCCGCCAGGGTGGCGCGCAAGGGCGACAGCAGCGGCAGCAGGAACACCATCACGACCGCGACCAGCATCAACTGTATGACGTCGGCGCCGCGTACGTAGGGCGGCTTCTCCTTGAGTCCGCCTTCGAGCATGCCGGCGATCATGTTGGCGTGGGTCTCCACCCCGGCATA
>JAJZPJ010000010.1:0-17830 GCA_021811225.1 Pseudomonadota bacterium | reverse complement strand
TGGCCAGCGCGTCCAGGCTGGCGAGACCGGAACTGTCGTCGGGTTCGGCGAAGACCACGTCGAAGCCGAGCACGCTGATGTGATAGTGATCGAACAATTCGTTCACCAGGGCCGCGAGCTTGTCCCGGCCCCAGGGCCAGTGGCCGAGCTTTGCCAGCGATTTCTCGTCGATGTCGACGATGGCGATGCGCCGATCGACGCCGCCCGGCATGGTCCACCTGAGTCTGGTGTCGTAGATGATCGCGTCGAGACGATCGAGCAGACCGATCCGATAGAGCTTCGCCGCGTGGCCCAGCAGGACCAGGGAGACGGCCACGCCGAGCAGGTAGCGATAGCCGTATTTCTTCAAGAATTGCTTCAAGAATCCTCCGGCGCCCACGGCAAAACTGGGAAACTATCAGAGTCGCGGCGGCTGGAAAAGGGAAATTTCGCAGGCGCGGCGGCGTCGATGCGGGTCGGATTGAATGCCGACGACGGCGGTCGGACTTCAGCGCTTCAGGAAGAACTCCATTTTGACCCCGGCCAGCTCGATGACGTCGTGGTCGGCGAGCGGGTGGGCCTGGGCATCGAGCGGCCGACCATTGACCACCGGGCGAGGCTCGCCTTCGACGTGGGTGATGAAGTAGCCCTGCGGCCGCCGCGCGATCACCGCCACCTGCAGGCCCGGCTTGCCCAGGCGGGTCAGGCTCTTGCTCAATTCGAGTTGCCGGCCGGCGCCAGCGCCGGTCAGAACCTGGATTTCGCCCAGCGGCAGCGGCGCATCGGGAGGAGCGTCCGCCTCCGGCTGCGGCTCGAACCCGTTCCGCGGCGCCTGCGGCGGCGCGTCGTTGAAATACTTCAGACGGTATTTGCCCAGTTCGATGACGTCGCCGTTGTGCAGGACGCGCTTCTTGATCGACTGGCCATTGACGTAGGTGCCGTTGGTGCTGTTCAAGTCCTCGAGAAAGGAGTCGTCGAGCAGGGTCACGATCACCGCGTGCTCGCCGCTGATGGCGAGATTGTCGATCTGGATGTCGTTGTGCGGCTTGCGCCCGACGGTGATCCGCTCCCGATCGAGGGGGATTTCCTTCAACACCAGGCCATCCATGCTGAGTATCAGTTTCGCCATCTGCCGCCACCCCCGAGAGCCGATTGCTTGAAACGGGCGAACAGGCTGGCCAGCCAACCCCGCGCCGCCGGCGCAGAGCGCCCGATCCGCACCAGAATCAGCGAGACGTTGTCGCGCCCGCCGCTGTCGTTGGCCCGCTGCACCAATTGAGCAGCCGCCTGCTCCAGGTCGCTCGAGCGCCGGCGCAGGATCGCGCCGATTTCCTCGTCGTCGATCATGTCGTTCAGCCCGTCCGAACAGAGCAGATAGACGTCTCCGGCCCGGGTGTCGATGTCCTTGATCTCGGCTTCGACGCTCGGGTCGACGCCCAGCGCCCGCGTCACCAGGTTGCGGTTCTCGGCGTGGTGCGCCTGTTCCAGGCTCAGCAGGCCGCTGTCCAACTGCTCCTGCAACAGCGAGTGGTCGCGCGTCAGCAATTGCAATTCCCGGCCGCGCAACCGGTACAGGCGCGAGTCGCCGATATGCGCCACGGTCAGGGAGTCGCCGTGGAACAGCGCCATCACCAGCGTCGTCCCCATGCCGGCGTACTGCGGCTGACTCTGCGCCGCCGAATAGACGGCGCCGTTGGCGTGGGCGATCTCCGCCTCCAGGGCGCTTTGCGTCAGGCGGCGATCGCCGCCGCTGCGCCGCTCTCCGAGCCCGGCGAAAGCGGCCTCCAGCCGGTGGCCGAGCAGCGTCGTCGCCATGCCGCTCGCCACTTCTCCGGCGTTATAGCCGCCCATGCCGTCGGCGAGGATCGCGAGACCGCAAACCGGATTGGCATATACCGCGTCCTCGTTGCTCGCCCGCACCTTCCCCACGTCGCTCTTAGTGACGAACTCCAAGGTTTGACTGAGATCCATGCGCTCCCGCTCCTGAGTCGTACGGACAATCCGGAGCAGGAGGAACGCGCCCGACGCGCTGCGTATTTTCCTGCCGGCCGGACGCCAAGGCCGAAGGCAGTCTTTTACGCTCGAACACCATGTCAGTCAAATAAGCCCTCCGCAGCCACCGCCGCAGATCTCGCCGGCCTCACAGCACCGTCTTCAGCAAGCGGCCCATCTCGGAGGGATTCCGGGTCACCTTGATGCCGCAGGCCTCCATCACCGCCAGCTTCTCCTGGGCCGTGCCCTTGCCGCCGGAGATGATGGCGCCGGCGTGGCCCATGCGCTTGCCGGCCGGTGCGGTGACGCCGGCGATGAAGCCGACCACCGGCTTCTTCATGTGGGCCTTGACCCACTCCGCGGCGGTCTCCTCGTCGGAGCCGCCGATCTCGCCGACCATGATCACCGCATCGGTGTCGGGATCGTCGTTGAACATGCGCAGCACGTCGATGTGCTTCATGCCGTTGACCGGATCGCCGCCGATGCCGACGCAACTGGACTGGCCCAGGCCCAGATCCATCAACTGGCCGACCGCCTCGTAGGTCAGCGTGCCCGAGCGCGAGACCACGCCGATGCGGCCTCTCTTGTGGATGTGGCCGGGCATGATGCCGATCTTGATTTCGTCGGGGGTGATGACGCCGGGGCAATTCGGCCCGACCAGGATGGTCTTCTTGTTCTGCTTCTTCATCCGGTCCTTGACCTCGATCATGTCGCGCACCGGGATGCCCTCGGTGATGCAGATGACCAGATCCAGGTCGGCGTCGACCGCTTCCCAGATCGCGGCGGCGGCGAAGGGCGGCGGCACGTAGATCACCGAGGCATTGACGCCGGCCTGCCGCTTCGCGTCCTTGACGCTGCCGTAGATCGGAATGCCCTCGAAATCCTCGCCGGCCTTCTTCGGATTGACCCCGGCGACGAAGCAGTTCTTGCCGTTGGCGTATTCGCGGCACATGCGGGTGTGGAACTGGCCGGTCTTGCCGGTGATGCCCTGGGTGACGACGCGGGTCTCTTTATTGATCAGAATAGACATGAAATCTCCTTGCTTGCCGCTTAGTTGGCAGAAACCGCGGCGACGATTTTCTCGGCGGCCTGGGCCATGGTGTCGGCGGAAATGATCGGCAGGCCGGAATCCTTGAGGATCCGCTTGCCCAGATCCTCGTTGGTGCCGCGCATGCGCACCACCAGCGGCACGGCCAGATCGACCTCCCTGGCCGCGGCGACCACGCCCTCGGCGATGGTGTCGCACTTCATGATGCCGCCGAAGATATTCACCATGATGCCTTTGACCTTGGGATTCTTGAGCATGATCTTGAACGCCTCGGTGACCTTCTCGGTGGTGGCGCCGCCGCCGACGTCGAGGAAGTTGGCCGGCTCGGCGCCGAACAGCTTGATCGTGTCCATCGTCGCCATCGCCAGGCCGGCGCCGTTGACCAGGCAGCCGATGTTGCCGTCGAGCGAGATGTAGGAGAGGTCGAATTTCGACGCCTCGATCTCGGCCGGGTCCTCCTCGTCCAGGTCGCGCATCGCGACGATGTCGGGATGGCGGAACAGGGCGTTCGAATCGAAGTTGATCTTGCAGTCCAGGGCGACGACCCGGCCGTCGCCGGTGACGATCAGCGGATTGATTTCGGCCAGGCTGGCATCGGTCTCCCAGAAGGCCTGGTACAGGCCCTGCAGGATGACCCGCGCCTGCGGCACCGACGCCTGCGGCACGCCGATCTTCAGCGCGACGTCGTCGGCCTCGGCGTCTTTCAGGCCGGTGGCCGGATCGACGAACACCTTGTGGATCTTCTCCGGCGTGTGCGCGGCGACTTCCTCGATGTCCATGCCGCCCTCGGATGACGCCATCAGGCAGACCCGCTGCGTGACCCGGTCGACGACCATGCCGACGTAGAGCTCCTGCTTGATGTCGGCCCCCTCCTCGACCAGCAGACGGCGGACCTTCTGGCCCTCCGGTCCGGTCTGGTGGGTCTTCAGCTGCATGCCGAGGATCTGGCCGGCGTACTGCCTGAGCTCGTCTAGGGATTTCGCGACCTTGACGCCGCCGCCCTTGCCCCGGCCGCCGGCGTGGATCTGGGCTTTCACCACCCAGACCTTGCCGCCGAGCGATCCCGCCGCGGCCACGGCCTCGTCGACGGAAAAGCAGGCCTGGCCGCGGGGAGTGGCCACGCCGTACTTCCTCAGGATTTCCTTGCCTTGGTACTCATGGATTTTCATGCGTTTTCCTTGCCTTTTGAGGGAACGGTTGGGTTGGATTCGCCGGCGTACCAGCGCGGGTAATAGCGCCGGACCGTCGCGCCGGAAGTATCGAGCGCGTGGCAGCGATCGAGCTGGAAGGGCTTGCCGCCGTCGCTCATTTCGGTGTCGCGCTGCTCGCCGGCGAAGGTCTGGATCGCCGCGGTCGGCAACGAGGAGAGCAGTTCGGTGAGATGCGAGCAGCCCGCCACCGCTCCGAACATCTCGCCGACGCGCTGCCGGAATCCGCGCGTCAGATTGAGGCCGATGAGCTTGCGGTAGGACGGCGCGATGGCCTCGCAGCCGGGGTAGGGCACGGCGTCGATCGCGGCGACGGCATCGACGATCGTGAAGTCGGCGTCGATGGTGACCCGCACCCGCATGTCGTGCACCGCATCGCCCTTGGCGCGCAAGCCCGAGGCCAGCAGATAGTCGTGGTCCTTGCGGTCGGTCAGACGGCCTTCGATGTCCCACAGGCCATCGTCTCGCTTCCAGCCTTCGAGCACGATGGTGCGGCTATGGGTTCTGTGGCGCGGAGCGCTCGGCAACGGCAGCGGCATGAACGAGTGCCAGCGATTGATTCGACTGATCCGATTAATAGAGCCTTGAATGGTAACATACCGCGGCCCTGCTTCAGGACTTTGCTCGGCTCTCGGACAGGGGCTTGAGATCGGGCAGCCTGAGCCTCGAACGGCCCGGATCGGCCTCGGGCAGCGCCTCGGTGAGCTGCATCGTGGCCTGGGAGCGCAGCACCAAGTCGTGATACACCTTGGTTCCCCGCACCTTCCAGGCCAACTCCTCGTCGGTGAGCGTGCGCACCACCCGTCCGGGCACGCCCGCGACCAGGGTCGCCGGCGGGATGATCATGCCGGCCTTGATCAGGGCCGCGGCGGCGACGATCGCCGATTCGCCGACCACGGCCTTGTCCTGCACCACCGCGTTCATGCCGACCATGGCGTTCCTCTTCACGGTGCAGCCGTGCAGCACGGCGCCGTGGCCGATGTGGCCGTCCTCCTCGACGACCGTGTCGCTGCCGGGGAAACCGTGCATCACGCAGCAGTCCTGGATGTTGGCGCCGGTCATCAGCACCAGCCGGCCGAAGTCGCCGCGCAGCGAGGCGCAGGGGCCGACATAGACGCCGGCGCCGACGAACACGTCGCCGATCAGCACCGCGCTGGGATGAACATAGGCGCTCGGATGGACGACCGGGACGATGCCGTCGATGGAATAGACTTTGGTCATTTTGCTGGGGAGCCAAGCAATGGGCAAGGTCAATATACTACTCCCGGCGCTCACCCCTCACCAGCGTCCGGATTCTATGATACGGTTGGGGTTTGCCGACGTAGCGAACATGAACGCACAACACGCACAACACGCGCGAGAACAGAACGCCCCGCTGACCGCCCAGCAAATCGCCGAGCGTTGCGCCGCCCTGATGTGGGCCGACGACGCCGCCGCCCAGGGCCTGGGCATCGAACTGGTCGAGGTCGGGCCGGGCACGGCCCGGGTGGCCATGACCGTGCGCCCCGACATGGTCAACGGCCACGGCTTCTGCCACGGCGGCTTCATCTTCACCGTCGCCGACTGCGCCTTCTCCTATGCCTGCAACAGCACCAACCAGCGCACCGTCGCCGCCGGCGCGGACATCAGCTTCCTCGCGCCGGCCCGCTTGGGCGACCGGCTGCACGGCCTCGGCCGGGTGCGCCAGCAGGGCGGCCGCAACGGCATCTACGACATCGAAGTGAGCGACCAGTCGGGCAGGACGATCGCCCTGTTCCGCGGCCGCTCGGCGCGCATCAGCGGCCACTTTTTCGACGATCCCTCTACAGGAAACCCACGATGAACGAAGCCTATCTCTGCGCCGCGCTGCGCACCCCGGTCGGGCGCTACGGCGGCAGCTTGTCCGGCATCCGCACCGACGATCTGGCCGCCCTGCCGATCAAGGCGCTGATGCAGCGCCACCCGAATCTCGACTGGGGCGCCGTAGACGACGTGCTGCTGGGCTGCGCCAATCAGGCCGGCGAGGACAACCGCAACGTCGCGCGCATGGCGGCACTCCTGGCCGGGCTGCCGGTCGCCGTGCCCGGCGCCACCATCAACCGCCTGTGCGGCTCCGGCCTCGACGCGCTGGGCAGCGCCGCGCGCGCCATCAAGTCGGGCGAGGCGGCGCTGCTGCTGGCCGGCGGCGTCGAATCGATGAGCCGCGCGCCCTTCGTCATGGCCAAGGCCGACGCGGCTTTCTCCCGCCGCGCCGAGATTTTCGACAGCACCATCGGCTGGCGCTTCATCAACAAGCTGATGCAGCAGAGCTACGGCACCCACTCGATGCCCGAGACCGCCGACAACGTCGCCGCCGATTTCAAGATCAGCCGGGAGGATCAGGACGCTCTCGCCCTGCGCAGCCAGCAGCGCTGGGCCAAGGCCAACGCCGCCGGCCTGTTCAAGGACGAGATCGTGCCGGTGTCCATCCCCCAGAAGAGAGGCGAGACCCGGATCTTCGACACCGACGAGCACCCCCGCCCGGACACCACGGCGGCGCAGCTGGCCGCCTTGCGGGGCATCAACGGCCCGGATCTGACCGTGACCGCCGGCAATGCCTCCGGGGTCAATGACGGCGCCTGCGCGCTCTTGGTCGCGTCGGAGACCGCCGCCAAGACCCACGGCCTGACGCCGCAGGCGCGCGTCGTGGCCATGACCACGGCCGGCGTGGCGCCGCGGATCATGGGCTTCGGCCCGTCGCCGGCGGTGAGGAAGCTCCTGGCCATGACCGGTCTCGCGCTCTCCCAGATCGACGTCATCGAACTGAACGAGGCCTTCGCCGCCCAGGCGCTGGCGGTGACCCGCGACCTGGGGCTGGCCGACGACGATCCGCGCGTGAACCCCAACGGCGGCGCCATCGCGATCGGCCACCCGCTGGGCATGAGCGGCGCCCGCCTGGCCGCCACCGCCATGTTCCAACTGCGGCGCAGCGGCGGCCGCTACGCGCTATGCACGATGTGCATCGGCGTCGGCCAGGGCATCGCGATGATCATCGAGAGGGTCTAGTCTAAAGAGGAGGAGATAGCCATGAACCGTCCGCAAGTACTCGACCCGATCGAGACCGCCAGCCGCGACGAAATCGCCGCATTGCAGCTCGCGCGTCTGCGCGCCACGCTGGTCCACGCCTACGAGCACGTCGGGCACTACCGGGCCAAGTTCGACGCCGCGGGAGTGCGGCCGGAAGACCTGAAGGACTTGTCGGATCTCGCCAAATTCCCCTTCACCGCCAAGTCCGACCTGCGCGACACCTATCCCTTCGGCATGTTCGCGGTGCCGCGCGAGCGGGTGGTGCGCATCCACGCCTCCTCCGGCACCACCGGCAAGCCCACGGTGGTGGGCTACACGCAGCAGGACATCGACCATTGGGCGGACCTGGTCGCCCGCTCGATCCGGGCCGCCGGCGGCAGAGCCGGCGACATGGTCCATGTCTCCTACGGCTACGGCCTGTTCACCGGCGGCCTGGGCGCCCACTACGGCGCCGAGCGGCTGGGCTGCACGGTGATTCCCTTCGGCGGCGGCCAGACCGAGCGGCAGGTGCAGCTGATCGTCGATTTCAAGCCCGCCATCATCATGGTGACGCCCTCCTACTTCCTGGCGATCGCCGACGAGTTCGAGCGCCAGGGCCTGGACCCGGCCAAGACCTCGCTCAGGATCGGCATCCACGGCGCCGAACCGTGGACCGACGCGATGCGCGCCGAGATCGAACGCCGCTTCAACACCCAGGCGCTCGACATCTACGGCCTGTCCGAGGTGATGGGGCCGGGCGTGGCGGCGGAGTGCGTCGAGACCAAGGACGGTCCGGTGATCTGGGAGGATCATTTCTATCCGGAGATCATCGATCCGGCCACGGGCCGCGTGCTCCCCGACGGCGAACTGGGCGAGCTGGTGTTCACCTCGCTGACCAAGGAGGCCCTGCCGATCATCCGCTACCGCACCCGCGACCTGACCCGGCTGCTGCCGCCGACGGCGCGCTCGATGCGGCGGATGGGCAGGATCACCGGCCGTTCCGACGACATGCTGATCATCCGCGGGGTGAACGTCTTCCCCTCGCAGATCGAGGAGATGGTGCTGAAGCAGCCCTGCCTGTCGCCCCACTACGTGCTGGAGGTGTCGCGCGACGGCCACCTCGACGAACTCGCGGTGCTGGTCGAGATGAAGCCGGACTTCGCCGCTGCCGACGCCGGGAAAAAGCAGCAGTGCGCGCACGATCTGGAGCACCACATCAAATCCTATATCGGCGTATCCACCCGGGTGCGCGTCGTCGATCACGGCGGCATCGAGCGCTCGGTCGGCAAGGCCAAGCGGGTGATCGATCGACGGCCGAAATGACCGCCGCCGTGGAGGAACAGGCCACCCTGGGCGGCGGCTGCTTCTGGTGCACCGAGGCGGTGTTCGTCCGGCTCAAGGGCGTGGCAAAGGTGGTCTCGGGTTATTGCGGCGGCGGGCTGCCCCAGCCCAGCTACGAGCAGGTCTGCGCGGGGAACACCGGCCACGCCGAAGTGGTCAGGATACTGTTCGATCCGACGCTGATCAGCTATCGCGAGCTCTTGACGATATTCTTCTCCAGCCACGACCCGACCACCCCGAACCGCCAGGGCAACGACGTCGGCAGCCAGTACCGCTCGGTCATCTTCAGCCACAGCCAGGAGCAGGCCGCGATCGCCCGCGAGCTGATCGCCGAATTCGAAGCCGAACAGGTCTTCTCCGACCCCATCGTCACCGAAGTCCGCCCGCTGGCGGGCGCGCCGGCGGCGGCGGGCTTCTGGCCGGCGGAGGGCTACCACCAGGAATACTTCGCGCGGCACCGCGAGCAGGGCTATTGCCAGGCGGTGATCGCGCCGAAGCTGGCGAAATTCCGTGCTAAATTCCGCGACCGGCTGAAAGACGGCGCCTGAACCCCATAGAACGCTTTGCCCTCGCCGGGGTACGGGCGGCCTCGCAGTGACGAAACGGTTCGTCTTTGCGGAGCAAGCTTGAGGGTTCATGGCGGGCGCAGCGAAACCATCTCTCTGGTTCGGCCTCGCAACGACGAGCAATCGATGCTCCACAGCAAGACTTGAGGAATGCAGCATGAGCACTGAAACAAAGAAAGATGTCTTCTACAGCGACGTGCTGGTGCGCTTCTCGCACTGCGACCCGGCCGGGATCATCTTCTATCCGCATTATTTCGTGATGTTCAACGGTCTGGTGGAAGACTGGTTCAACCACGCCCTGGGCATCGACTACGCCGGCTTCATCACCAACCGGCGGATGGGGCTGCCCATGGTCAATATCCAGTGCGACTTCGTCGCCCCGTCCAAGATCGGCGAAGTCATCACCCTGACGCTGCAGGTGGAGCGCATCGGCAACAGCTCGCTCAAACTCAAGGTTCACGCCCTCTTCGAAAACCAGATCAGGATAACGGCGCTGCTCACGCTGTGCGTGAACTCCTTCGAGACCGGCCGCGCCGTGCCCTTCCCCGACGATCTGCGCAGCCGCCTGGTCGACTTCCAGCAGGGCAGGCTCGACCATCCCTGGAGGAGCGCCTAGCCGCGGTGTGTTTCAGGCGGCGATGGAGTTGCCTCAAAGAGGCGGATATTCCCGACTCTGACCGGTCCAGCGGCGGAGGCAACCTGATCTTCGTCCGGCGGAGACATCTGAGCCGGTCGGTTCCAGGTTCGACCGGATGGTCAGAACCAGCCGTGCGCACGGTACAATCGCCACGATTTGGCGACATGGCGACATATCGGATCTGCCCGGAAAAACAACGTCGGGATCGAAGCGCGCGAATCCCGACGACGGAGACGAATTTATGCTGCATTTTCTCGGCCTGCTGTTCGACGGACTGGCCTACGGCACCCTGCTCTTCCTGATCTCGGTCGGGCTGTCGGTGACCCTCGGCCTGATGGGTTTCATCAATCTCGCCCACGGCGTCTTCGCCATGCTCGGCGGCTACCTGCTGGTGCTGTTGATGGGGCGCTTCGGCATCGGCTTCCTCGCCGCCCTGCCGATCATCTTCGTGCTGGTCGCGCTGGTCAGCCTGGTGCTGGAACGCACGCTCTATCGGCCGCTGTACAAGAGCACGCACCTGGACCAGGTGCTGCTCACGGTCGGGATCATTTTCGTCGCCGTCGCCGGGGCGACCTACTTCTGGGGTCCGGGACAGCAGCCGATCAATATCCCGGGCTGGATGAACGGCCAGCTGGCGGTGGGCGGACTGGAATTGTCGCGCTACCGCCTGTTCCTGATGGCGCTGGGTGCGGCGATCACCCTGGGGCTGGTGTTCGGCCTGGAGCGCACCCGTTTCGGCGCCAAGGTGCGCGCCTCGGTCGAACGGCCGCGCACCGCCGAAGCCATGGGCATCCCGGTCGAGCGGGTGTTCCAGATCACCTTCGCCTTGGGCAGCGGCCTGGCCGGCCTGGGCGGCGCGCTGGGCGTCGAGGTGCTGGGCCTGGATCCCAATTTTCCGCTCAAGTATCTGGTCTACTTCCTGCTGATCGTGGTGGTCGGCGGCCCCGGTTCGATCATCGGCACGCTCAGCGCCGCCCTGCTCCTGGGTGTCGCCGACACCGCCGGCAAGTATTACATCCCCCAGACCGGCGCCTTCCTCATCTACGTGATGATGATCGTGCTGCTGCTGATGTTCCCCCACGGACTGCTGGGTCGGAGAAAGTCAATATGAATGCCCGTGGCCGCACCGACCCGAAGCCCCACTACCTGCTGGCGCTCGCCGCTCAGGAGCGCTGGAGCCGATACGAGATCGCCTTCTGGCTGGCCCTGATCGCGGTCTACTTCCTGTTTCCCGACAATCTGATGCTCGCCGCGCAGATCCTGATCACCGGCCTGTTCGCGGTGTCGCTCGACCTGATTCTCGGCTACGCCGGCATCGTCACCCTGGGCCACGCGGCGTTTTTCGGCCTGGGCGCCTACACCGCCGGACTGCTGACGACGGTCGGCTACACCGAGCCGGTCCTGGGCCTCCTGGCCGCCGGCGCGGTCGCCGGCGCCTTCGGCTACCTGACCAGCTTCCTGGTGTTGCGCGGCAGGGACATGTCGCGCCTGATGATCACGCTGGGACTGGGCCTGCTGCTCCATGAGCTCGCCAACGAGGCCACCAACCTGACGGGGGGCGTCGACGGGCTGCAAGGCATGGTGGCCGGTCGGGTGCTGGGACTGTTCGATTTCGACCTGTACGGCAAGACCGCCTATTTCTACGTGCTCACCGTCTGCTTCCTGATCTTCGCGGTGGTCCGCGCCCTGATGACCGCGCCCTACGGCTTGTCGCTGCGCAGCATCCGCGAGAACCCCCAGCGCGCGGTGGCGATCGGCATCCCGATCCGCGCGCGGCTGACCAACATCTACACCTTCGCGGCGGTGATCGCCGGGATCAGCGGCGCACTGCTGACCCAGACCACGCAGTTCGTCGCGCTCGACGTGTTCAGCTTCGAGCGCTCGGCGGACCTGCTGATCATTCTGCTGGTCGGCGGCACCGCCACCCTGTACGGCGGCTTCATCGGCGCCGCCGTCTTCCTGCTGGCGCAAAACTGGCTGTCCACCCTCAACGCCCAATACTGGCTGTTCTGGCTCGGCATCCTCCTGATCGTCACCACCCGTTATATGCGCAGCGGCGTCCTGGGCGGCTTGAAAAACCTGTCGCATCTCGCCACGCGCCGTCGGCATGGGAGCCGAGCATGAAGCCCATGCTGCAGACGACCGACCTGTGCAAATCTTTCGGCGGCCTGAAGGTCACCCAGAGCGTCAATCTGTCGCTGGAGGCCGGCGCGCGGCACGCCCTGATCGGGCCGAACGGCGCCGGCAAGACGACGCTGATCAATCAATTGACCGGCGTGCTGCGCCCGTCCTCGGGCGCCATTTGGCTCGACGGCGAAGACATCACCGCGCTGCCGCCCTACAAGCGCGCCCGGCGCGGTCTGGCGCGGACCTTCCAGATCAATTCCCTGTTCCCGCACTTGACTCCGCTGGAAGCCGTGACCGCGGTGATCTGCGAGCGCGAGCAGGGCAATCTGAGCCTGCTCGACCGGCGTTTCTTCAAACTCACCCGCCGCCGCAAGGAGATCGACGAAGCCCACGCCCTGCTCGAACGCCTCAACCTGGCCGATGACTGCCAGCGCCAGACCCGGGAACTCGCTTACGGCAAGCAGCGCCTGCTGGAGATGGCGCTGGCGCTGGCGCTGCGGCCCAAGGTGCTGCTGCTCGACGAGCCCGCGGCCGGGGTGCCCGAAGGGGAGAGCGACGAACTGCTGGCGGTGCTCGCGGAACTGCCGCAGGAGATCAGCATCCTCCTGATCGAGCACGACATGTCGCTGGTCTTCCGCTTCGCGCAGCGGATCACGGTGCTGGTCAGCGGCGCGGAACTGGTGTCGGGAACGCCGGCCGAGATCGCCGGAGACCCGCGCGTCCAAGAAGTCTATCTGGGCAAACATCATGACTGAGATGCTCAAGGTCGATAACCTCTTCGCCGGCTATGGCGAAGCCATCGTCCTCGATGCCTGCTCGTTCTCGATGAACGAGGGCGAGAGCCTGGCGCTGCTGGGGCGCAACGGCGTCGGCAAGAGCACCCTGCTGCTGACCCTGATGGGCCACACCCGGGTGCAGCGCGGCACGCTCACCTGCTTCGGCCAGGATCTGGCCGGCATTCCCGTCCATCGGCGCCCCAGCCTCGGCCTGGGCTGGGTGCCGCAGGAGCGGGAGATATTCGCGTCGCTGACGGTGGAGGAAAACCTGGCGGTCACCTCGCGCCCGGGAAAGTGGGATCTGGCGCGCGTCTATGCGCTGTTCCCGCGCCTGAAGGAGCGGCGCAAGAACTGGGGCAACGAGTTGTCCGGCGGCGAGCAGCAGATGCTCGCGATCGGCCGCGCCCTGATGCTCAACCCCCGGCTGCTGCTCCTGGACGAGCCGCTGGAAGGGCTCGCGCCGGTGATCGTCGATGAACTGTGCGCGGCGATCGGACGCATGGCCAAGCAAGAGGGTCAGGCGCTGATCCTGGTCGAACAGCACGTCGAGCAGGCGCTGCGCCTGACCGATCGCTGCCTGGTGCTGGAGCGCGGCAGCGTCGTGCATCGCGCCGAGAGCGGCAGCCAGCTCCAGGATCTCAGCCAGCTCGACAAATGGGTCGGGGTGCGCCTGCACTGAAATGGAGGAAAGCGGCAGCCCATCCAAGCTCTGGCTGTCGGTCACGCCGGGCCTGTTCGTCCTGCTCTGGAGCAGCGGCTTCATCGGCGCCAAGTTCGGACTGCCCTACGCCGAACCCTTGACCTTCCTGCTCCTGCGCTTCGCCGCGGTCATCTTGCTGCTGTTGCCCGCGGCGCTGCTGCTGCGCCGCCCCTGGCCGCACCGGCCGCTGCTCTGGTTCCATATCGCGGTGGCCGGCGCCCTGCTGCACGGCGGCTATCTCTCCGGCGTCTTTCTCGCCCTCCATACCGGCATGCCGGCGGGCATCGTGGCGGTGATCGTCGGCATCCAGCCGCTGCTCACCGCGCTGGTGGGCGCCAGGATGCTCGGCGAGCGGGTCACTCGCAGGCAATGGTCGGGGCTGGTGCTGGGCTTTGGCGGCGTCGTCCTGGTGGTGTTCGAGAAGATCGGGCTGTCCGGCGCCAGCGGCGCCGGGCTGGCCTACTCGGCGCTCGCCCTGGTCAGCATCACCCTGGGCACGGTCTACCAGAAGCGCTACTGCTCGCACCTCGACCTGTGGAGCGGATCGGTGATCCAGTTCGTCGCCGCCAGCCTGGTGCTGCTGCCCTTCGCGCTCGCCTTCGAGACCATGCGCATCCACTGGAGCGGCCAGTTCCTGTTCGCGCTGGCCTGGCTGGTCTTCGTCCTCTCCCTGGGCGCCATCTCGCTGCTGCATCTTCTGATCCGGCGCGGCGCGGCCACGAAGCTGTCGGTGCTGTTCTATCTCGTCCCGCCGTGCACCGCGCTGCTCGCCTTCCTGGCTTTCGGCGAACGGCTCTCCCCGCTCTCCTTGGCCGGCATGGCGCTCGCCGGCACCGGCGTGGCGATCGCGGTGCGCCCCGCCCGTTAGGGCCGAGACGCTCAGCCCGCCGGGGCGCCGAAGCCCTTGGCGATCTCGCGCAGGACGAACTTCTGGATCTTGCCGGTCGGCGTCCAGGGCATTTTTTCGATGACCTCCAGGCGCTCCGGCCAGAAGTGCTTGCTCACCCCTTCGGCGGCGAGATGGGATTGCATCTCCGCCAGCGTCAGGCGCCGGCCGGGCCGCAGGGTGACGAAGGCGCAGGCGCGTTCCTGCATGCGCGGATCGGGCATGGCCACGATCGCCACCTCGGCCACCTGCGGAATCCGGTACATCGCGCTCTCGACCTCGACCACCGGGATGTTCTCGCCGCCGCGGATGATGATGTCCTTCTCGCGCCCGCAGATCCGGAGGTAGCCCTCCTCGTCCATGCGCGCGATGTCGCCGGTGTTGAACCAGCCGCGTTCATCGACGGCATAGAGCTGCGGTCGCTTGAGATAGCCGACGAACAGCGAGGAACCGCGAAACTTGAGCGCACCCGGCTGGCCGCGCGGCAGCTCCCGGCCCTCGTCGTCCGTGATCATCAGTTCCGCGCCGGGCACGGCGACGCCGTCGGATTCGAGCACCTTGTGGCAGGACAGATGCGTCGTGCTCGCCGAGCAGCACTCGGTCATGCCCCAGGAGGCGACGACCTTGGCGTGCAGTTTTTCCTGCGCCAGCTCGACCAGCACCGGGGGTATCGGCGCGCCCGAAGTGACGAACAAGCGGAAGCTGTCGAGCGAGCGCCGCTCGACGTCGGGGAAATTGGCCAGGTCGGCGAGGAAGGGCGTGGCCGCGAAGGTCATGGTCGCGCCGTGCGCCTCGATCAAATCGACCGCACGCGCCGCGCTCCAGACGTCCAGGAGCACGTTGGGCAAGCCGAGGATCACCGACAGCGTCAGGCCGTAGGCGAAGCCCGCCTGATGCGCCAGCGGCGAGGGCATGAAGACCACCTCGCCGGCACCGAGCTCCATGCGCTTGATGAATTGCAGGATGATGCCGATCAGGGTATTCGAAGTGTGCAGCACCCCCTTGGATTCGCCGGTGGTGCCCGAGGTGAACAACAGCTGGGTCACGTCGTTGGGCGCCAGCCGGGCTCCCGTCTCGATCGCCGCGCCGGCCACGATCAGCGCGTTCTCGAAGGAGTGCCCGCCGGCTCCGCCGATCATGAAGACGTGTTTCAGCGTCGGGCAGTCGCGCTGCAACTCGAGCGCCAGCGCGCCGTGGTCGAAGCCGCGGAAGCGGGTCGGCACGATCAGCACCTTGGATTCCGCGTGCCCGACCATGAAGGACATCTCGCGGCTGCGGAAGATCGGCATCAGCGGATTGCTGACCGCGCCGATGCGCGTGCAGGCAAGGTGGATGGCGACGAACTGCCAGCAGTTGGGCAGCTGAAAGGAGACCACGTCGCCGTGGCCGACGCCGCACGCCGCGAGTCCCCGGGCGATGCCGGCGACCTGCTCGGCGAGCTGCCGCCAGGTGAGGCGGGTGGCGCTCGCATCCTCCTCGCGGAAGGAGACGATCGCGGTGTCGTCGGGCTTCTCGGCCAGCCAGCGGTCGAAATAGTCGGTGATCACGCGATCTGGCCAGATGCCGCGCGCGCGCTCGAGTTCGAGCCGGCTCTCGTTCAGGAATACGCCTTCCACCGCCACCTCCGTCACCGTTTTTCCAGGAACCGGCGGACCCGGTCCTGGGTATCCGGCGTCGCCAGCAGCATCCGGCTGCCGTCGAGTTCGACTTCGTAACCGTTGCCGCCGCCGTCGGCCGCCGCGGCGATGCACTGCTTGCAGGCCGCGAGCGCTTGCCGCGGCAGCTTTGCCAGGCGGGCGACCAGAGCGCGCGCCGCGGCCTCCAGCTCGGCCGCGGGCGCCCGCCACTGGGCGAGTCCGAGCGCCACGGCGTCTTTGCCTTCGACCATCTCGGCGCCCAGGATCAGGCGGCGGCTGATGCCCTCGCCGCACAGGCGGGTCATGCGCTGCGTGCCGCCGGCGGCAGGCAGCAGGCCCAGGCGCGCTTCCGGCAGGCCGATCTTCGCCGTGTCGGCGACGATGCGCAGATCGCAGGCCAGCGCCAGCTCGAAACCGCCGCCCAGCGCCGCGCCGCCGATCTCGGCGACGGTGACCGCGCCCAACCGCTCCAGCCGGGCATAGACCTCCTGCAGGCCCCGGGTGAATGAAATCATCAAGGTGCGGCCTTCCTCGGTGAGAAAGCGCTGCCTCATGAATTCGAGATCGGCGCCGGCGCAGAACACCCGCTCGTTGCTGCGCAGCCAGAGCACGCTCACCTCCGGGTCGCCCTCCAGTTCGTCGAGGATGGCGTTGAGCCGCGCCAGCCATGCGTCGTTGATGGCATTGACCGGCGCCCGGCACAGGGTCGCGACCGCGGTCGCGCCTTCGATGATGAGAGAGATCATTTTGTCTTGGCTCGGGAACGGGCCCGCTTGTCGTGGCTGAAATTGCCGGTGGCGCGGCGCATCGCCGCCAGCGCGGCCTTGCCCTTGGCGGTGAGAAAGGGTTCGACCAGCAGCTTCAGACCCTCGGAGACGTATTCGGCGGGCGTCATCACGCCCTGAAAGGCCCAATATTTCAGCGCCCAGGCGTGGCAGAACATGACGAACTGATAGACCAGCATGGATTCGTTCACCGTGCGCATGTAGCCGCCGGCGATGCAGTCGCGCAGACAGGCCTCGAGCAGGCGATTGCTCCTGAGCTCTTCGTCCTTGATCAGGTTTCTGCGGTCGGCGCGCAAGGACTTGGTCGACCGGTAGGCCAGCACGGTCGCATCGCGCAAGCGATCGACGATGCTGCAATAGGCCCAGATGGCCATGGCCAGCCGTTCCACCGGATGCGTGAGGCCCTCCAGGCGCAGCGGAATCTCGTGCTCGTAGGACTCCAGGACCATCTTCAGCGTCAGGAACAGGATGTCGTCCTTGTCGCCGAAATACTGGTAGATCAGGCCGATGCTGACGCCGGCTTCGCGCGCGATCTTCTGGATGGTGGTGGTGTAGTAGCCGTCTTCGGAAAACAGCTTGACCGCAGCGCGGAGGATCTGTCCGCGCCTCTCCTCTATCAGCTTGGCGTCGGTGACCAGGCTGCCGACGTGTCCGGGCGAAGCCATCTGTTTTGCCTCCATCATGAAGCGGCCGCCGCCGCGAGGCGGTCCGCCGGGTGGGTCAGGCGCTGCTGCGCGGCACTAGCACGGCTTTGCGGCGCAAGCGCCCTGGGCCGTCTGCGACGACTACGGGCGCTAATTGCCCTCGAAGGCCGGCTTGGCCTTGGCGACGAAGGCGTGGTAGGCGCGCTCGAAGTCCTTGGTCTGCATGCAGATCGCCTGCGCTTCGGCCTCGGTCTCCAGCGCCTGCTCGATGCTCTGGTTCCATTCCTGGTGCAGGCATTTCTTGGTCACCGAGTGGGCGAAGGCCGGGCCGTCGGCGAGCGATTGCGCCATGCTCTTCGCCGTCTCGAGCAGCTTTTCCTGAGGCACGATGCCGTTGAAGTAGCCCCAGGCCAGCCCCTCCTCGGCGCTCATGCTGCGGCCGGTGTACAGCAGTTCGGAGGCGCGGCCCTGGCCGATGAT
>JAJZPJ010000199.1 GCA_021811225.1 Pseudomonadota bacterium | reverse complement strand
TGAGCACGATCCCGCTTCTTGATGTGCCGTTGGTCGAGGTATTTGATGGAGTTCCGGCTACCGGTTCCCGCGCTCTGTAGGGAGTGGCGGAAGCGGGAACGGGAAGAAGGCGTGGCTGGCACGCGGGTGCCGGCGCGCGACGGCGGATCAGTTGCGATCGGCGAGTCGGTAGCCGTCGGCGGTGCGCTGAAGTCGACCGGCGGCGGTCAGCGCGGCAAGGCGCTCGTAGAGGGTGGCGTTGCGTACGCGGCACTGGGCGCGCAGATCCTGGATGCTCATCGGGTCGGCGGCGGCCAGCAGCGCGGCGGTGATGCGTTCGTCGAGGCCGGCGGGCGGTGGCGCCGGATCGGACGACGGTTGTACGGGTCGCAAGGCCAGTGCATCGCCGTCGGCCCACAGCTCGAGCTGGATACCGGGCGGCGACGACGCGGCGCGATGTTCGATCGTCAGGCTGAGCGCATCGTTTGAGCGGCGCAGGTACAGGTTCGAGTCGCCCCAGGCGTGGAACTCGGAGGAGCCGCGCAGCGCCTGGCCGGCGCGCATGGCGCCGGCGGATTTGCGTGCATGGTGCACCAGCAGCACGGAAGCGGCGTAGCGGCGCTGCAGCTCGCGCAGGTAGGCGAGCAGAGGGGCCACCTCGCCGCTGGCGTTCTCGTCGATGCGATGCAGGCGCACGAAGGGATCGAGGATCAGCAGGCGCGGTTGCAGTTCGGCGACGGTGCGCTCGAGGGCGGCGCGATCGGCCGGCAGGTCGAGTCGCAGGATGGGCGCGGTGATCACCTGCACGTCCAGCTCGGCCAGCCGGCAGCCGGCGGCGGCGCAGATGCCATCGAGCCGCTGGCGCACGACGTGCAAGGCATCCTCGGCCGCGTATAGCAGCACCCGGCCGGGATTGGGCACGGCGAAGCGCCGCAGGCAAGGGCGACCCGAGGCGACCGCCACGGCCAGGTCGAGCGCGAGGAAGCTCTTGCAGCACTTGGGCTCACCGCCGACGATGCCCACCGCCTGCTCGGCCCAGAGCTCGCTGACCAGCCAGCGCTGTTCGTCGGGCTGCTGGGTCAGGCGCCAGGCCGGCTCGACCGGCAGCGTCGCGGCGCTCACCGCCGGCGCGCCGCCACCTTGAGCTGCGCCGGGGCCGGCGCTGCGAAGGTCTCGAAGAATAGCTGCTCGTCGATCTGCCGCGCTTCGCGCTGCGCGGCCAGGGCGAGCAGTTCGCTTCCCATGTTCATCAGCGCGCGCAGATTGCCTTGGGCGTGGTCGCAGAGCGTGGCGACGAGTTCGGGCGTCATCAGTTTGGGCGCGCCGGCCTTGGCGAGCACGTGCTGCAGCAGCTCGCGCAGATCCTCGGGGCTGGCGCGATCGAGCGCCAGGCGCACCCGCATGCGCGATCCCAGCGGCAGCAGCTCCTCGCTGCGGAAGCGCTCGATCAGGCGCTGGTCGCCGGCCAGCACCACGGTGAGCAGCAGGTGCGAATCGAGCCGCGCCGAGGCGAGCAGCCGCAGCTCGTTGAGGACGGCGAGTTGCATCTCCTGGCCCTCGTCGACGATCAGCACCGGGCGGCACTGCGAGGCGTCGATGTGGCCCTGCCAGCTGCCGCGCAGCACCTTGGCGCCGCCCCAGCGGTTGTGGGGGTGAAGCTGCACGCCGAAGAGCTCGCCCAACTCGCGGTAGAAGTCGGCCATCCCGGCCTGCGGCCGGCTGAGCACGCCGACCTGCACGTCGCGCAGCGCCGACAGGCGCTCGGTGAGCACCCGCAGCGCCACCGATTTGCCCACCCCCGGCAAGCCGGTGACCAGCGCGAAGCCGCCCTCGCCGACGAGTTGCTCGACCCGCCAGCAGAACGACTCCAGGCGCGCGCCGACGTGCAGCGCATCGACCGGCACCTCGGGGGCGAACGGATTCCACTTCAGGCCATAGAGCGACAGCAGCTTCTTGTTCATGGTTCGTTCCCTTCCGGTGCCGGTGGTTCGTCCTTGGTCAGGTAGGCCGGCGGCAGGCCCGTGGCAGCCTGCTTGGCCATCAGACTCTGCAGCAGCGGGGCCATCGCGCCGGCGGGCGGTCGCGGGGCGTCCGGCGCCACTGCGAGCGGCTCGAGTGGCCGGCGCACGCCCCGGGCGTTGGCCTGCTTGTCCTGCGGGTACAGGCGGCACAGGACCTGGCCGCTGCGGTCATCGAGCAGATGCACCCGGGCGAGGTCCCAGGCGGCGTAGCGCACGTACAGCTCGCGCAGGTGCCGGTAGCGGTTGGGAACCTCGAAGCGCCGGGCTTCGACCACCAGCGTGCCGTCGCTCTGGCGCTGGGTGCGTTTCTCGGTGCGGGTGAAGGCCAGCCGCAGCGCGTCGCTATCCGGACTGGGCCGCAGCACCTCGGGGCCGGCGAGGAAACGCGCCAGCGGCGTTGCGCCGATCTCGGAGTGCACGGTGCGGTTGTAGTCGTACTCGCACCAGGCTTGGGTCGCTTCGTTCAAGGTGGCGAGCGTCAGGTCGGTCACGCCCTCGAGCATCGCCATCAGTCTTCCTTCGACGTTTGCCCACAGGTTCTCGATCTTGCCGTTCATGTACGGCGAGTACGCCAGCGTCGTCTCGTGCGCGATGCCCAGCCGCGCGAGCCCTTCGGTGATCTCGGCGGCGAGCATCGCCGCACCGTTGTCGCTCATGGCCGAGCGCGGCAGCCCGCGCTTCTGGATTGCCTGCGACAGACCGTGGGCGACGCACTCGGCGTTCTCCCGCAGGTACCACTGCAGGTGGCAGCCCAGCCGCGAGCAATCGTCGAGCACGCCGAAGAGCACCGGCGTGGCCCATCGACCGGCGGCGGTCAACACCGGTCGTGATCCGACATGACAGTCCCAGTGCCACAGCGAGCCGACGTAGGGCGCTTCGTAGCTGCGCACCTCGCGCGCGGCCAGCCGGGCCTCGGCCTGTTGGGCGCCCGCCGTATCGCGGCTGCTGAGCCGCTGGCGCTTGCGCCAACCCTGCGCCTGGAACAGCCGCCGGATGCTCGAGTACGACGGCATAGACCCCAGCGCCGGGTCGCGCTCGATGAGCGCCCGCAGGTTGTCGGTGTGAAGCTGCACCGACCAGCTCGGGTGCGCGGCGTACTGCGCCTGCAGCGCTTGCCGGATCGCCGAGCCCACCTTCTGGACCCCGGCATCGGCGCGCACCTTGCGCCGCAGGACTCCGACCGGGTCGCGCCGCTCGCGCCGCGCCCGCAACAGCCAGCGTTCGATGGTCGAGAGCGCAAAGCGCGCCGGCTCGCCGGTGACCGGGTGCCGCCAGGTGCGCTCCGCCAACTTCCTGAGCTCGGCGCGCAGCTCGCCCTTCGGCGGCGGGGCCGCCAACAGTTGCCCGATCACCGAGAAGCGCAGATGCGCCCAACGTTCGTGGACCGAAGCGTGTTTCGATGCGCTCATGCTGGTTCCGATCGGTTGCAGCGGGGATGCGCGCACCATAGCCACGCCCGCCGGATCGCGCCACGCGCATCCTCTGCGGGCCGGCACCTGCGCCTCAGGTAGCTTGCACGGCGGCGCTCCCGGTCGTGGTCGGCGAGAGCCAGCGCAGGGCCGCCAGCAATCGATCCCGGGCGTCTCCGGCAAAGCGCTCCAGCAGCGCGGCCGGCAGTTCCGGGGTGGCAACCGGCGGCATCAGCGTGCCAGCGGCCGCGCGCCAGAACGGCGTGGCGATCAGTTCCTCGGTCCACCACCGGCGCCAGCGCAGAATCGTGCGGCGGCTCGCGCCGACGAGCTCCTCGAGCACCCGGAGCCGCGCCGGGGTCGGCCCGCAACGCAGCGCCGCGATCAGCACCACCACCGCGCTCACGTAGACCTTGGGTCCGAGAAACCGCACCGAGGGCGGCGTGGCGCGCTTGCGGCAGCCGTCGCGCGCGCAGCACAGGCTCAGCCGCCGGTCATACTCGGCGCGCGACCCGCGGGGCACCCCGCGCGGCTTGCGCGGGTAGCGCGCCGAGTGCAGCCTCGCGCCGCAGCGCGGACAGCCCGCCGCCCGCTGCTCGGCGGCCAGATCTTCGTCTATGTGTCGCAATACGGCGTGCAGTCGGCCATCGGCCAACAAGGCGGCATCCATTGCTTCCCTCCGGTCTTGGTAAAGTTGACCCACTATGCCAAAGACCGGTCGCAATGAACCCTGCCCCTGCGGCAGCGGCAAAAAGTACAAGCACTGCTGCCTGGAAAAGGACCGGGCCGCCGAACTCGCTGCCCTCGCGGCCAAGCGCGATGAATTGCAGGCCCAGCAGGCGCAATACCGCGCCCAGATCCGGGATTACTCGGCCTCGATACCGGAGTCCGACGACGACACCTTCACCGACGAATCCAACGCCGTCGTCGACCTGGTCCAGGCCGGCAAGCTCGATGAGGCCGAAAGCGCCGCCCGCGAACTCCTGGCGCGCTACCCCGATGTCCATGACGGCTACGACCGCCTCGGAATGGTCTTCGAGGCCCGCGGCCAGAAGCGCGACGCCGCCGACTGTTACCGCAAGGTGGTCGACTTCATTCGAACTCATCCCGATCAGTACGAATCCGGGTTCGAAGAAGTGTTCCTCGAACTCATCGACAAACTGGATCCGACGCCCAGCGCCGGCTGACCGCAACCACAACGCGCAGGCGCATCGCCCCGCCGCCTTGGCGATCACCGCGTTGCCCACCGACGGCCGGTACCCGGTTCGTCGCAAGCGACCGGACCGGCCGTCCCTGGACAACGCTCGCCGCACCGCGTCCGTCCGCCAGCCGGCCGGCTATCACCCGCACCAGCCCACCGATTCCTGCCACGCTACGCGATGGAATCCGGCACCCAAACCTCAACAACCGTGATCAAATCCGCCGGCGACCAGCATCAATTTGCTCGCGCCGGCTCA
>JAJZPJ010000198.1 GCA_021811225.1 Pseudomonadota bacterium | reverse complement strand
CGCAAGTCGCTGCTCTACCTGATCTACGAAGCGCTGGAGGATGAACGCAAGACCGACATCCTGGGCCTGGAGATCAGCCTGCGCGCCGACCCGGCGCTCTGCGAGCTGCTCGGCCTGGGTGCCGATCGGGCGCTCGCTGCGGGCGAGGTGATCTGGTCGGTGTCGGCCGCCGATGCCGGCCGCAGCGCTTCCACCTCGGAGAGCCACGGCGGCTTCGACGACGACGCGCCGACCATGAACAGCGTCGCCCGCCGCGTGTTGGGCCGGGAAGACGCGGACGCCATCGTCGAATACACGGGGGAGGGCAGCCGCGCGCCCATCGACTGGCAGGACCAGGTCGACTGGCCCGGCGTGCTGCGCCGCGTATCAGCCAACAACGGACCCAACAACGCACCTGCCAGCGTACCGCCGCTGCCTGCGCAGGCGACGCTTGCGAGCGTGGGCAGTCGCCGCGCGCTGTGCGTCGGCATCGACCGCTATCCAGGCGGCAACGAACTGTCCGGCTGCGTCGCGGACGCCAGGCTGTGGGCCGATACCCTCTCCCGCCTGGGCTTCGAGACGCCGGTGATGCTGTTAGACGGCGAGGCCAGCCGCGCCGCGATTCTGGACCGTCTGGGCGCCCTGCTCGCCGAGAGCGTCGCCGGCGACGTGCTGGCCTTCCAGTTCTCCGGCCACGGCACGCAACTGCCGGATCTCAACGGCGACGAGGACGACAACCTGGACGAGGCGCTGTGTCCGGTCGACTTCGCCGCCGGCGCCTTCCTGATCGACGACGACATCGCCGAACTGTTCGCGCGCATCCCGCCCGGCGTCAATGTCACCTGCTTCATGGACTGCTGCCACTCCGGCTCGAATACCCGCTTCGTCGGCGGCGGCACGGCGCGCCCCCGGGAGGCGGACGCACGGGGGCGCTTCATCAAAGCCACGGCGGCGATGATCGCCGCCCACGAACGCTTCCGCAGCGGAGCGGTGCCGGGTGCCAGCCGCGCGTTGCGCCGCGGCGGTGCCGAGGCGATGAGCGAGGTCAGCTTCTCTGCCTGCCAGCCGCAGGAGGTGGCGTGGGAATCCGGCGGGCACGGGGCCTTCAGCCTGCGCGCGACCCAGGTCTTGCGCTCTGGGCTCGCCGGCATCAGCAACCAGGAATTCGCCGAACGGGTGATCGCTGCCTTCGGCGACAAGCCCGCCCAGCACGTCTATCTCGACTGCGCCCAGGCCGCGAGATCGGCGCCCTTGCTCCAGCCACTGCGATGAGCGAGGGCAGCGGCTTCGTCCTCGGGCCGGGCGTTGCGCGCCTGCCGGCGGCGCCCTATCGGCGCAAACGCGGCGATCCGGTCTATCGGCCGCTGCGGATCTACGCGGTCGATCCGGCGACGCCGGCCGCCGAGGGTCAGGTGGCGGTTCTCCCGGTGCCCTACGAGCCGCTGGCACCGGGCCCGGTCGGCGCCCTGTTCGCGGTGGACAACGAGGACGGCAGCCTGGGGCTGCGCTACCGGCGCGCCGATCTCGACGATCCGCGGGTGCTGATCCGCGACGGCTATGAGCCCTGCCAGTCGGATCCGCGCTTCCACCAGCAGATGGTCTATGCGGTGGCCTGCAGCGTCGCCGAGACCTTCCGCAGCGCGCTGGGCCGGGACATCAATTGGAGCTTTGAAGATCGTCCCGGCGAGCCGGCGAAGCTGCTGCTGCAGCCGCACGCCTTCCTGGGCGCCAACGCCTATTACGACAAGACGGCGGACGGCGGCCGGATCTGCTTCGGCTATTACCGGGCCGATCAGCACCCCACAGACCGGGTCACCCTGCCCGGCGGCTACGTGTTCGCCTGCCTGTCCCACGACGTCATCGCCCACGAACTCACCCACGCCATCCTCGATGGGCAGCGGTCCCGTTTCAGCGTGCCCATCAGCGCCGACGTGGTCGCCTTCCACGAGGCCTTCGCCGATCTGGTGGCCTTGTTCCAGCACTTCACCCACAAGGAGGTGGTTCGCGCCGCGATCCGCGCCTCGCGCGGCGACATCGGGCGCTCCGCCTTCCTGGCCGAGCTGGCCTGCCAGATTGGTCACACCGGCGGCAGGGGCGCGGCGCTCAGGAGTGCCATCGACCGGCGCGACGCGCGGGGCATGCCGATCCCGCAATACGACGAGACGCTGGAAGCGCACGAGCTGGGGACCGTCCTGGTCGCCGCGGTGTTCGAGGCCTTCGCCACCGTGTTCGAGCGCAAGACGGCGCGCTATCTCAGGCTCGCCAGCGGCGGCACCGGCGTTTTTCCGCCGGGCGAGCTGCCGCAGGAGCTGCAGGGCCTGCTCGCCGAGAGCGCCAGCCGTCTGGCCGGACACTTCCTGACCATCGCCATCCGCGCCGTCGATTACTGCCCGCCGACGGGCCTGCGCCTGGGCGACTACCTGCGGGCGATGATCACCGCCGACCACGACCTGCTGCCCGACGATCCCTGGGGCTACCGCGAGGCGCTGGTCGACGCCTTCCGCCGGCGCAACCTCTATCCGGTCGATGTCGCCAGCCTGTCCGAGGACGCGCTGCTGTGGCGCGGCCCGGCCACGCCGCTCGCTGCCGTCGCCGAGCTCGCCCGGCTGCAGTTTTCCAACGAGCGCGTCGCCGGCCGGGCCGAGGCGCGGCGCCAGGCCGTCGCGCTGGGCGAGTTCGTGACCAGTCCGGAGCACCTGCAGGAATTCGGTCTGGTGGCGCCGAATGACCCGCGCCTCGCCGGCGACGAGGTCGGGCTGCCGGTCATCGCCTCGATCCGCCAGTCGCTGCGCGCCACGCCCGACGGCCGAGTGTCCGTGACGCTGGTGGCGGAGGTGATCCAGGAGCGCCGGGTTGCGGCCGTCGACGGCGCTGCGGCCTTCTGCTATCACGGCGGCTCGACGGTGATGCTCGGCCCCGACGGCGAGATCCGCTACGTGATCTCGAAGAGCCTGGTCGGCGCCAACCGGCGCGAGCGCCGGCTGCGCTTCATCGCCGGCGAGGCCGGCGCGCGCTACTGGCGGCGAGAGGCGGGGCGCTATGTCCCCCGGGAACACCTGTTCCGCTTGCTGCACGGGGAGGGCAAGTAGGGCGCAGTGTGGAGATTGCTTCGCGGCGCTCGGCCGCGCAGTGACGGAAAGGCAGCGCCGGCTGAAGTAGAATCAAGCTTGCGCCCACGCCGGTCGCCGCGCACCGCCCAAGTCCATGCCCAACGCCCGCCCTGACACCCATTCCGCCCGCAACGTCTTCCGCGCCCTGCTCGTCCTGGCGATCGTCGTCGTCCTCGCCGCCGGCGTCTGGTGGGCGGGTCGGCCCAAGCCCATTCCGGTGGTGCTGAAAACCGTCGACCGCGGCCGGGTCGAATCGACCATCGCCAACACCCGCGCCGGCACGGTCGAGGCCTGCCGCCGCGCCAAGCTGTCGACCACCCTGGGCGGGCGCATCGAGGTGCTGGCGGTGAAGGAGGGCGATCACGTGAAGAAGGGCCAACTGCTGATCAAGCTGTGGAACGACGATCAGCAGGCGCAGGTCCTGCTGGCGCAGGCGCAGGTGGCCTCCGCCGACAAGCATCTCGTCCAGGCCTGCACCGTGGCCGCCAATGCCGAGCGCGATGCCAAGCGCCAGAACGAACTGCGCGCCAAGGGCTTCATCTCGGCGCAGGCGGCGGATGCGGCGCGCACCGACGCGCTGGCCAAGCGCGCCGCCTGCGCCGCATCGAGAGCCGACCTGGCGCAGGCCCGGGCGCAGGTGCACGCGGCCCGCGTCGATGAGAGCCGCACGGTGCTCTACGCGCCCTTCGCCGGCACCGTGGCCAAGATCGTCGGCGAGCTCGGCGAGTATTCGACGCCCTCGCCCCCGGGCATCCCGATGCCGCCGGCGATCGACCTGATCGACGAGTCCTGCCTCTACGTCAAGGCGCCGATGGACGAGGTCGATGCGCCGAAAATCCACGCCGGCCAGCCGGTGCGGATCAGCCTCGACGCGCTGCCGGGCCGCTCCTTCCCCGGCCACGTCAAGCGCGTCGCGCCCTACGTCTCGGCGGTCGAGAAGCAGTCGCGCACCGTGGATGTCGATGCCGACTTCGACCATCCCAAGGCGGTGGGCAGGCTCCTGGTCGGCTACAGCGCCGACGTCGAGGTGGTCCTCGCGGTGCGCGACAACGTCGTGCGCGTGCCCACCTCGGCCCTGCAGGAGGGCAACCGGGTGCTGGTCCCCGACGCCGACGGCCGCCTGACCGAGCGCCGGCTCAAGATCGGCCTGTCCAACTGGCAATACACCGAGGTGCTAGAGGGTCTCGCCCCGGGCGAGCGCGTCGTCACCTCGCTGGAGCGCGAAGGGGTGAGAGCCGGCGCCGTCGTGGTGGCGGATACGGGCGCGGCGGTGAACTGATGGCCGAGCCAGTCCAGCCGCAGATCGGGCTCTCGGGCATCGAGCGGGTCTTTCATCTGGGCGACAGCGAGGTGCACGCCCTGAGGCATCTCGACTTGAGCATCATGCCGGGGGAATACCTGGCGGTGATGGGGCCCTCGGGCTCGGGCAAATCGACGCTGTTGAATCTCCTCGGCCTGCTCGACCGGCCCGACGCCGGCAGCTACCGCTTCGAGGGGCGCGACGTGACCACGCTCTCGCCCGAGGAACAGGCGCGGGTGAGGAGCGAGCGCATCGGCTTCGTCTTCCAGAGCTTCCACCTGGTGCCGCGGCTCACCGCCTTCGACAACGTCGCGCTGCCGATGATGCTGGCCGGCATTGCCCCCAGGGAGCGCGCCGAGCGGGTGGCGCGGGCGCTCAGGGACTACGGCCTGGAGGATCGCGCCGGCCACCGGCCGGACCAGCTCTCCGGCGGCCAGCGCCAGCGCGTCGCCATCGCCCGCGCGACGATCATGCAGCCGGCGATGATCCTGGCCGACGAGCCCACCGGCAACCTCGACCGCGCCACCGGCGACGAGGTG
>JAJZPJ010000197.1 GCA_021811225.1 Pseudomonadota bacterium | reverse complement strand
TCAAGAGCATCGTCAGCGAAAGCCGCCAGATCCAACGCGCGATCGCGCTGATCAAGCTGGGCGCACGCCTGCAGGTCCTGGAGTCCGAGACCGACCTGTCCTACGAACGCCTGCTGCGTCTCTATAAGGAGGTGCAGGGCGAATCGCCCGCCCGGGGGATGCTGCCGTTCTCCACCGACTGGTTCATGACCTGGCAGCCGAACATCCATTCATCGCTGTTCCTGAACATCTACGAATACCTGAACAAGACCAGCGAGCTCGAAGAGATCGACGCCATCATCAAGGCGTACGAACTCTATCTGGAGCAGACCGGCGCCCAAAGCATCGAACCGCTGCTCTCCGTCACCCGGGCCTGGCGCCTGGTGAAGTTCGTCGACGCCGGAATGATCACGCTCACTCCGTGCTGCAAGTGCGGCGGCAAGTTCGTGACCCATACCTACGAACTGACCAAGAACTACGTCTGCGGCCTCTGCGAACCGCCGGCGCGCGCGGGCAAGGGGCGCGGCAGCCCGCGGGTGGAAGCCGAAGAAGAAGCCGCCCTGGCCTGAACCGATTTCGAATCCCTTCCTCCCGGCAAGTCCCAGTAGGCCCGGCTGATGCCGGGCCCTTTTTTTGCCGGCACGCTCCCCTTCTTCCGCCCCCCTTTTCCGCCTCCTTTTCCGCGTCCTCCCCCGCGTCCTTCACCCGGCACGCGGCCGAGGGGGTTCAATCGCCGGAAATGTCGTCCTGGACGGCCGGACTTAGCCGATTTCGCCCGGCCGATCCTGCTTTCTAATGCACCCTACGACCTTTCCATTCCCCGCAGAGCATGTTCGTCATCATTGGTTACGTGATGGTCCTGGGCGCGGTGTTCGGCGGCTACGCCATGGAACACGGGGACTTCGCCGTCCTCATCCAGCCGATCGAGCTGATGACCATCGGCGGAGCCGCCCTTGGCGCCTTCATCACCGCCAACTCGACCAAGGTGCTCGGCGCGACATTCAAGTCGCTGCCCAAACTGCTGGGCGGATCGAAGTACACCAAGGAGCGCTACATGGCGCTCATGGCGCTGCTCTACGACATCCTCACCAAGATCCGCAAGGAAGGGATGATGGCGGTCGAGAACGACATCGAGGAGCCCGACAAGAGTGCCTTGTTTCAAAAGCACCCGGCGATCGCCGCCGATCATCACCTGGTCGAGTTCATCACCGATTATCTGCGCATGATGGTGTCGGGGAACATGAATCCGTTCGAGATCGAGAGTCTCATGGAGCAGGAGATCGACACCCACCACCATGAGGCGATGCAGCCGTCGATATCGCTGCAGAAGGCCGCCGACGGGCTGCCCGCCTTCGGCATCGTCGCCGCGGTGATGGGCGTGGTCCGCACCATGGCCTCGGTCGGCAAGCCGCCGGCGATTCTCGGCGAAATGATCGCCGCGGCACTGGTGGGAACCTTCCTGGGGATTCTGCTTTCCTACGGCTTCATCGGGCCGCTCGCCGCGCTGCTCGAACAGAAGGTGGACGAGTCGACCAAGGAACTGAACTGCGTCAAGACGACCCTGCTCGCCAACCTGCAGGGATACGCGCCGGCGCTGGCGGTCGAGTTCGGACGGAAGATCCTGTATTCGACGGAGCGGCCGAACTTCCTCGAACTGGAAAAGCATGTCAAGCAGAAGCGCTGACGCAGCGCAATTCCCCCTCGCCGCGGCCCGGTTCGCCCCCAGGGAGCAGAAGGGAACGCCATGAGCACCCCGAGCGAAAAGGCCAAGTCGACGATCGTCGTCAAGCGCGTCAAGAAGGGCGGGCACGGCGCGCACGGCGCCGCGTGGAAGATCGCCTACGCCGACTTCGTGACGGCGATGATGGCGTTCTTTCTGCTGATGTGGCTGCTCGGATCGACGACCAAGGGCGACCTCAAGGGAATTCAGGACTACTTCCGGTCGCCTCTGCAGATTTCGCTCTCGGGCGGGCCGGGAACCGGCAGCTCCACCACCATCATGACCGGCGGCGGCAACGACCTGACCAAGGAAGTCGGACAGGTCCGGAAAGTCGCGGCCGATGCGATCAAGCGCCAGCGCGATCAGATGATGGCTGCCGAGCGGGCGAAGATGCGCGAATTCAAGCGCCACCTCGAGCAGGCCATCCTGGCGAACAAGGATCTGGCGAAATTCCAGAGCCAGATCCGTATCGAGATCACCCCCGACGGCCTGCGCATCCAGATCGTCGACAACGACAAGCGGCCGATGTTCGCCACCGGCAGCGCCCACATCAAGAGCTACATGCAGGAGATCCTGCAGGACTTCGGTCCGGTGCTCAACGATTTCGGCCGGAAGATCATCATCACCGGCCACACCGATTCGTCGCAATATCTGAACGGCGACCGTTCCTACTCCAATTGGGAGTTGTCGTCCGATCGCGCCAATGCATCGCGGCGCGAACTGATCGCCGGCGGCATGAATTCCGCGCTGGTCATGCGGGTGGTCGGCATGGCCGACTCGTCGCCGCTGGTCGCCAAGGACCCCATGAATCCGCTGAACCGGCGCATCTCGATTCTCATCCTGAACAAGATGGCGGAAGCGCGGATGACAAAGGAAAATTCCGAGGTCAATGAAGGAACGGCGGGCGACTTGCGGCGGACGGTCGCGATCAGCCCGGCGGGGAATCCGATCAAGCTCCCGACCCTTGTCGCCGTGCCGCCGAAGTGAGCTCTCATGCGCCACCCCGCATTCATGGCCGCCAGTCGGCGAGAAGCGGCGGAATTCGCCGCTTTTCGGCGATTCGGCGGCTTCGCCACCCCACGAAAATACCTTCGCTGCAACCCCACGCGGACCACGGGTAGCCGCGGTCCTGCGCACGATGGAGTTTCCCCATGAATACCGACGCGCGATTTCTCATCGTCGACGACTTCTCCACCATGAGAAGGATCCTGCGCAACCTGCTCAAGGAAATCGGCTTCAACAATGCCGAGGAAGCGGAAGACGGTGCCGTCGCCTTGAACATGCTACGCAACGGCAAATACGATTTTGTCGTCTCCGACATCAACATGCCGAACATGGACGGATTCGCCCTGCTGAAAAACATCCGGGCCGATGATGGCTTGAAGCACCTTCCGGTGCTCATGGTGACGGCGGAAGCCAAGAAGGAAGACATCATCAACGCCGCCCAGAACGGCGCAAGCGGCTATATCGTCAAGCCGTTCACCAAGGCGACGCTGGAGGAAAAGATCGAGAAGATCTTCCAGAAGCTCAGCGGGCAGGCGTGATGGAGGCGGTCATGAATCTCGAACCGACGAACTCGACCGCGGCAGCCATCAACGGCGCGGGGCCGGCCGACGAAGGCGGGGCGGCCGACGACGGGATGTACCACCGGCTTGGCCACCTCACGCGGATGCTGCATGATGCGCTGCGCGAGCTCGGCTACGACCAGGAACTCTCGGATGTCCGCGCGAATCTTCCGGATGCCCGCGACCGCCTGTCCTACATCGCGAAAATGACCGGGGACGCCGCGGAAAAGGTGCTCAATGCGGTGGATCGCGCGCGATCCGTGCAGGAAGAAACCGCCGATCACGCCCGGCGGCTGCGCATGCGCTGGGATGCGGTCGAGGCATTCACCGAGGGTGGGACCCCGCCGGGGTCGCGCACCACTCCGGCGGGGGCGGAACTGGTACAGGAAACCTGCGCATTCTTCGCGGCACTGGACAAGCAGGCCGACGCGACCAATGCGATCCTCACCGACATCATGCTGGCGCAGGATTTCCACGATCTGACCGGCCAGGTGATCCGCAAGGTGGTGAACCTCGCCCAGACGCTCGAGGAGCAACTCATACGGCTGCTGGTCGAGACGACACCGCCCGAACTCCGGAAAAAACCCGAAGCGCCCGGCCTCCAAGGCCCGGTGGTGAATGCGGAAGGACGCGACGACGTCGTGACCGACCAGGCGGGCGTCGACGATCTGCTGGCCAGCCTGGGGTTCTGAAAGCCGGCGAGCCGGGCACCCGCCGTCGCAGGCGGGGTGAGGGCGCCCCCCCCCTGACCGCCAGCTAGACCTGCATGTTCATGATCTGGCTGTATGCCTGCGTCAGCCGATCGCGCACCTGGACGGCTTCGGAAAGATTCAGCTGCGCCTTGTTGATCGCAACCATGGTCTGCTCGAGGCTCACGCTCGGATTGCCGAGCTGAAACTGCTGCTGCAGCGCGTCCGCCTGGTTTCCGCTTTGACTCACCGCACTGAGCGCCGAGCCGAGCGCGGACGCGAAATCCATCCCCGCGCCTGCCGCCGATGCCGCGACGGCTCCCGGCCCGCCGAGCGCCATGTTCGCCGCCGCGCCCGCCAGCTGCGTTCCGATTGCCGCGATGTTCATGCCGTTCTCCCGGTTGATTTTCAGGAAACGGTAGCGCGATACAAGAGGAGATGGTCGATGCGGCAGCGGCAGGAAAGCATTCCAATTCGCCGCACCCGCCCCCCGCCCGCTCCCGCCTCCGCGGGAGCGGGGGATACGGCGCTGCATGCGCTGCCGTCCTGGACAGACAAGCGCACGAAAGCTCCCGGTTTCCTCGGCTTATCGACGCATTCGCGCCCTCAAGTCTGCCAATAATGGATTCGTGGGCGATCCCGGAATGCCGCGATCGTCCGAACCGGGAAACCGAAATCCAAGGAAATCCGGCCGGAATCATCCGGCCCTCACGCCGAATACGAAATGGGCATCTTCAGCCGACTCTCCCCCCGCTCCCTGGCGCTGCTCGCCCTGGGTTCCGCGGCAATGATCGCGCTCGTCGTGACGGCGTGGATGTGGAGCGCCACGCCCAACTACGGCGTCCTGTTCACCAACGTCTCGGATCGCGACGGCGGCGACATCATCGCGCAACTGGCGCAGATGAACGTCCCCTACCGCACGACCGAGGGCGGCACGATCATGGTCCCGGAAGACAAGGTCAACGAGATCCGGCTCAAGCT
>JAJZPJ010000196.1 GCA_021811225.1 Pseudomonadota bacterium | reverse complement strand
ACTGGTTTTCCATTACCGACCTTTCAGATTTTCCACAGCCGCTGGAGAATCTCCTTGAAGACGAAACCGACCATGCCGAAGGACAGGACGAAAAACAGCACCAGCGTTCCGGTCCTGCCGGCCTTGGACTTGTACGCCAGTTCGCCGACGATAAACAGCATGAAGAGCATGAAGGCGCCGACGCCGTAGGTGAGGAAGAAGCCCGAGATCTGCGCCTCGCTGTATCCGAACATCGGCTTCATCTCAGCCTTTGCGCCTGGCCAGATTCGCGGCGATACGCAGACGCAGCGCATTCAACTTGATGAAGCCGGCGGCATCCTTCTGATCATAGGCGCCGGCATCGTCCTCGAAGGTGGCGATGGTCGGATCGAAGAGCGAATCCGTCGCCGACTCCCGGCCGACCACGATGACGTTGCCCTTGTAGAGCTTGACCCGCACCCGGCCATTGACCGCTTGCTGGGTGTGGTCGATCAGCACCTGCAAGGCCCGGCGCTCCGGCGCCCACCAGTAGCCGTTGTAGATCAGGCTGGCGTAACGCGGCATCAGGTCGTCCTTGAGGTGCGCGACCTCGCGGTCGAGGCAGAGCGACTCCATGGCGCGATGGGCGCGCAGCATGATCGTGCCGCCCGGAGTTTCGTAGCAGCCGCGCGACTTCATGCCGACGTAGCGGTTCTCGACCAGGTCGAGCCGGCCGATGCCGTGCTTGCCGCCCAGTTCGTTCAGGCGGGTCAGTACCGCGGCGGGCGAGAGGCGGTTGCCGTTCAGGCCGACGATGTCGCCATGCTCGTAGTCGATCTCCAGATATTCGGCGGCATCGGGCGCCTGCTCCGGCGATACCGTCCAGCGCCACATCGAGTCTTCCGCCTCGGCGGACGGATCCTCCAGGTGGCGGCCCTCGAAGCTGATGTGCAGCAAATTGGCGTCCATCGAGTAGGGCGAGCCGCCCTGCTTGTGCTTCATGTCGACCGGGATGCCGTGGCGCTCGGCGTAAGCCATCAGCCTCTCGCGCGAGAGCAGATCCCACTCGCGCCACGGCGCGATCACCTTGATGCTCGGATCCAGCGCGTAGTAACCCAGCTCGAAACGCACCTGGTCGTTGCCCTTGCCGGTGGCGCCGTGCGACACGGCGTCCGCCCCGGTCTGATGGGCGATCTCGATCTGGCGCTTGGCGATCAGCGGCCGGGCGATCGACGTGCCGAGCAGGTACTCGCCTTCGTAAATGGCGTTGGCGCGAAACATCGGGAAGACGAAATCGCGCACGAACTCCTCGCGCAGATCGTCGATGAAGATATGCTCGGGCTTGATGCCGAATTGCAGCGCCTTCTTGCGCGCCGGCTCGAGTTCCTCGCCCTGGCCCAAGTCGGCGGTGAAGGTGATCACTTCACAGCGGTAGGTGTCCTGCAACCAATTCAGAATCACCGAGGTATCGAGCCCGCCCGAGTAGGCCAGCACCACCCTTTTCACATCGCTCATCGCTTTAGATCCCATCAACCATTGACCCTGCCGATCAGCAGGTACTCCAGCAGCGCTTTCTGCGCGTGCAACCGGTTCTCCGCCTCGTCCCAGACCACGCTCTGCGGTCCGTCGATCACCTCGGCCGCAACTTCCTCGCCGCGGTGCGCCGGCAGGCAGTGCATGAACAGCGCGTCGGGCTTGGCCACTTGCATCATCTCGGCATCCACCTGCCAGTCCTCGAAATCGCGCAGGCGTTCCTCGTTCTCGGCCTCGAAGCCCATGCTGGTCCACACGTCGGTGGTCACCAGGTCGGCGCCTGAGGCCGCCTCCATGGGATCGGAAAACTCCTCGTAGTGGTCGGTACCGTACAAGCCGGCCCGCTCGGGTTCGACCTCGTAGCCGGGCGGGGTCGAGACGTGCACGTTGAAGCCGAACACCTCCGCCGCCTGCAACCAGGTGTTGCAGACATTGTTCGAGTCGCCGATCCAGGCCACGGTCCTGCCTTCGATCGAACCACGATGCTCGATGTAGGTGAAGATGTCGGCGAGAATCTGGCAGGGGTGGTATTCGTTGGTCAGGCCGTTCACCACCGGCACGCGCGAATTGGCGGCAAAGCGCTCGATGATCTCCTGCTCGAAGGTGCGGATCATCACGATGTCGCTCATGCGCGAGATGACCTGGGCCGCATCTTCCACCGGCTCGCCGCGACCCAGTTGGGAGTCGCGGGTATTGAGATAGATCGCGCTGCCGCCCAGCTGCTGCATGCCGGCTTCGAACGACAGCCGGGTGCGCGTGCTGGCCTTCTCGAAGATCATCACCAGGGTGCGGTCGGAGAGCGGCCAGTACTGCTGGTAGCTCTTGAACTGCCCCTTGATCCAGCGCGCGCGCGCGAACAGATAGTCGAATTCGGCGCGGGAAAAATCGTTGAATTGGAGGAAGTGCCGGGGTGCGGGGTCCGCCTTCGCCATGCTCACGCCCCCAGGAATTCTCGGATCAGCCGTGACAGGGTGGCGGCCAGTTCGTCAGCTTCGGCAGCAGTGAAGATCAACGCCGGCAACAAGCGCACCACCCTGTCGGCGGTGACGTTGAGCAGCAGGCCCGCGTCGAGCGCTCGTTGCACCAGCTCGCCGCAGGGACGGTCCAGCTCGATCCCGATCATCAGGCCGTCGCCGCGGATGTCTGCGACTCCGGCAACGCCTTCCAGCCGTTTGGCGAGATCGCTTCTGATGCGCTCACCCAGCGCCAGCGCACGGGCCATCAGGCCGTCACGCTCGATCACGTCGAGCGTGGTCAGTGCCGCGACGCAGGCCAGCGGATTGCCGCCGAAGGTAGAACCATGACTACCCGGCTTGAATAGGCCGGCAGCGGGACCCGCTGCCAGACAAGCGCCGATCGGTACGCCCGAGGCCAGCCCCTTGGCCAACGTCATCACGTCGGCAACGATGCCGGCGTGCTGGTGGGCGAACCACTTGCCGGTGCGAGCCAGCCCGCATTGCACTTCATCCACCATCAGCAGCCAGCCGCGCGCCGAGCAGATGCGGCGCAAGCCCTGAAGGTATTCGTCGTGGGCGATGTTGATGCCGCCTTCCCCCTGGATCGGCTCGATCAGCACGGCGACGACGTTGGCATTGTGCTGGGCGACCGCCTCCACCGCCGCCAGATCGTCGAAGGGAACGCGCACGAAACCGGCGACCAGCGGCTCGAAACCGGCCTGTGTCTTGCGATTGCCGGTTGCGGACAAGGTCGCCAGAGTGCGTCCATGGAAAGCCCGCTCCATCACGATGATGGCCGGCTGCTCGATGCCCTTCTGGTGGCCATAGAAGCGCGCCAGCTTGATCGCTGCCTCGTTGGCCTCGCAGCCGGAATTGCAGAAAAACACCTCGTCCATACCGGAGAGTTCGGCGAGCCGGTCAGACAAGCGTTCCTGCTCGGGAATCCGGTATAGATTGGAGACGTGAATCAGTCGGGCGACCTGCTCGGACAGGGCCCGAACCAGATCCGGATGGGCATGGCCGAGCGTATTGACGGCGATGCCGGCGAGCGCGTCGAGATAGCGGCGGCCCTGTCCGTCATAAAGCCAAGGCCCCTGCCCGTGGGTGAAGGCGACCGGTAGCCTGGCGTAGGTATTCATCAGATGCGGCATGGCGAGCCCCGCGTGAAACTCCAAATAGCGACGGCGGCTCGCGCCGCCGTGGTTATGCAAGACCGACAATCATATCTTGCTAAAGACAGCATCTTATGTGAAAAATGGGAGCCTGTACAGCGAGGGAATGATGGCGCGCATCGCAGTTTTCAATCAGAAGGGCGGCGTCGGCAAGACCACGACCACGCTCAACCTCGGAGCGGCACTGGCGCGCCGCCAGCGATCCGCCTTGCTGGTCGACCTCGATCCGCAGGCGCATTTGTCGTCGATCCACGGCAAGGCTCTGGGCAATGTCGCCGCCAGCGCGTTCGCCTTCTATCGGGACAACACGCCGCTCGCAGCCCTGGAAATCGACTGGGCCGGGGTAGGCAGGCTGATTCCGGCCCATGCCGAACTCATCAGGGTGGATTCGGTGTTCGGCAAAGGACCGAACATCCTCAACCGGCTCAACCAGGGACTCAACGATCTTGCCGCAACGGCACCCGATCGCAGCATCCTCATCGACTGCTGCCCCTTTCTCGGCGTACTGTCGCTCAACGCGGTGTTCGCGGCGGAACGCTTGTTGATACCGGTGGCCTCTGACTTTCTCAGCATGCGCGGCGCGCTGCAGATCGAGCACACCCTGAGCGCAATCGAACCGGTGCTCAAGCGGCGCGTCGAGCGCAGCTACCTGCTCACCCGTTTCGACCGCCGCCGCAACATGAGCTACGAAATACAAAAACGCATGCGCGAGCGTTTCGGCGAAGAGCTCTGCGAAACGGTGATATCCGAAAACGTCGCCGTGGCCGAAGCCCCCGCCATGGGGCGGGACATCTTCAGTCACGCCGAATCGAGCCGTGGCGCCCAGGATTACGCAGCGCTGCTCGATGAACTGGCGAGCAAGAAGTTTGTTTGACGCGGCCGAGAAATCCCCAGCCGGGCTTCAGCGCGTAATCAGGCTCAGCACATCTTCAAAATTTGCCGGCGGAGTATGCGGGGCACCGTGGTGGCAGATGCATTCCGTGATTTCGCAATCGCGATAGATTTGGCGCAGCTTGCGCTGCGCCTCCCCCTCGTCGCGACCGTGGATCATCAGGTTGTTGACGGTCAGACCGTCGCGAGTCCGTATGCGGAACGAATATTTCGTGAAGGCGGAGGCGCGCATGAAACCTCTTTTATATCAATGAGGTTTGACCAGTATATGTAAATATATACAGGAAATCAAGCCAGGCCATTATCTGGACTGTGTTAAATAAATTCCCCTTGCTGCCGATAACAAGACCACAGTGTCTTGTGAGGGGGCGAAATGGAACTTCTCGATGATTTTGACGAGTACCTTGAACACTTGTGCGGCGCGCTGGGCCA
>JAJZPJ010000009.1 GCA_021811225.1 Pseudomonadota bacterium | reverse complement strand
GCTGGGTCACCACCGGCTCGTCCTGCTCGTTGTGGCCGAGCTTGCGGAAGCAGATCAGATCGACCACCACGTCCGTCCTGAATTCCTTGCGGAAATCCATCGCCAGCTGGGTCACCAGCGCCACGGCCTCGGGATCGTCGCCATTGACGTGGAATATCGGCGCCTCGACCATCTTGAAGATGTCGGTGCAGTAGAGCGAGGAACGGTAGTCGCGCGGATCGGAGGTGGTGAAGCCGATCTGGTTGTTCACCACGATATGCACCGTGCCGCCGGTGCCGAAGCCCCGGGTCTGGGAGAAGTTCAGGATCTCCTGATTGACGCCCTGGCCGGCCACCGCCGCGTCGCCGTGGATCAGCACCGGCAGCACCTGGCCGCCGGTGCGGTCGCCGCGGCGGCGCTGGCGGGCATAGACCGAGCCCTCGACCACCGGATTGACGATCTCCAGGTGCGAGGGATTGAAGGCCAGGGTCAGATGCACGGCGCCGCCGGGGGTCGCCACGTTGGAGGAGAAACCGTTGTGGTACTTGACGTCGCCGGCCGACAGCTCGTCGGCGTGCTTGCCCTCGAACTCCGAGAACAGGCCCTCGGGCGACTTGCCCAGGGTGTTGACCAGGACGTTCAGGCGGCCGCGGTGGGCCATGCCGATCACCACCTCCTGGACGCCGTGGGCGCCGGCGACGCGCACCAGCTCGTCCATCGCGACGATGGTGGATTCCCCGCCCTCGAGCGAGAAGCGCTTCTGGCCGACGTATTTGGTGTGCAGGTAACGCTCCAGCGTCTCGGCGGCGGTGAGCCGCTCCAGCAGGCGCTTCTTCTGCTCGGCGCTGTAATTCGGAGTCGAGCGCACCGGCTCCAGCCGGGCCTGGATCCAGCGCTTGTGCGCGATGTTGCTCATGTACATGTACTCGGCGCCGATGGTGCCGCAGTAGGTCTGGCGCAGCGCCTCGAGGATCTCGCGCAGGCTGGCGCGCTCCGGGCCGAAGGCGAAAGAACCGGTGCTGAAAACGGCGCCCAGATCGGCTTCGGTGAAACCGTAATGGGCCGGCTCCAGCTCGGCGACCACCGGCCGCTCGGTGCGCTTCAAGGGGTCGAGCTGGGCCCAGCGGTTGCCCAGGAAGCGGTAGGCGTTGATCAATTGCAACACCTTGACCTGGCGGGCGTCCGCCGCCGGCGCCGCGCCCGCGTGCAGCGAGCCCTGCTTGGCGCGCTGGGCGAAGGAAGCGATGATCGGACCGTGGGCGACGTCGAGCGCGGTGCCGGCACCGGCGCCGGGCAGGTTCTGCAGCTTGTCGAAGTAATCGCGCCAGGCCGGGGTCACGGCGCCCGGATTGCCGAGGTAGGTCTCGTAGAGGTCCTCGATAAAGGGCGCATTGGCGCCATAGAGGTACGAATTGGCGAGCATCTGCTTCATCATGGAGTCACCTTGCTGGGTGAGAGGTGAATAGCGAACGACGGGCGCCACCGGAGTTTCCCGGTCAGCGCCCGCCGCCGGTGAATCTTTTCAAGCCTTGCCCTTCGGCGCCACGTCGCGGCGCGGCGCACCGACGTAGAGCTGGCGCGGCCGGCCGATCTTCTGTTCCGGATCGGAAATCATCTCGTTCCATTGCGCGATCCAGCCGACCGTGCGCGCCAGCGCGAAGATGCCGGTGAACAACTGGGTCGGGATGCCCAGCGCGTGCTGGACGATGCCGGAGTAGAAATCGACGTTCGGATAGAGCTTCTTCTCGATGAAGTAGTCGTCTTCCAGCGCGATCTTCTCCAGCGCCAGCGCCAGCTTGAACAGCGGATCGTCGTTCAGGCCCAGTTCGTTCAGCACGTCGCGGCAGGTCTCGCGCATCAGCTTGGCGCGCGGGTCGAAATTCTTGTAGACGCGGTGGCCGAAGCCCATCAGCTTGAAGGTGTCGTTCTTGTCCTTGGCGCGCTTGATGTACTCGCCGACGCGCGAGACGTCGCCGATCTCCTGCAGCATCTTCAGGCAGGCCTCGTTGGCGCCGCCGTGGGCCGGGCCCCAGAGGCAGGCGATGCCGGCGGAGATGCAGGCGAAGGGATTGGCGCCGGAGGAGCCGGCCAGGCGCACCGTCGAGGTCGAGGCGTTCTGCTCGTGGTCGGCGTGGAGGATCAGGATGCGGTCCAACGCGCGGGTCAGCACCGGATTGGGCTTGTAGGTCTCGCACGGCGTGGCGAACATCATGTGCATGAAATTCGACGTGTAGTCGAGATCGTTGCGCGGGTACATGAAGGGCTGGCCGATGCCGTACTTGTAGGCCATGGCGACGATGGTCGGCATCTTGGCGATCAGGCGGTAGGCCGAGATGTCCCGGTGCTGCTGGTCGCTGATGTCCATGGCGTCGTGGTAGAAGGCCGAGAGCGCGCCGACCACGCCGACCATCACCGCCATCGGGTGCGCGTCGCGGCGGAAGCCCGAATAGAAACGGATCAGCTGCTCGTGCACCATCGTGTGGTTCTGGATGATCCCGGCGAACTGCTTCCTCTCCTCTTCGTTCGGCAATTCGCCGGTGAGCAGCAGCTGGCAGACCTCGAGGAAGTCGCAGTGCTCGGCCAGCTGTTCGATCGGATAGCCGCGGTAGAGCAGTTCGCCCTTGTCGCCGTCGATGTAGGTGATGGCGGACTTGCAGCTGCCGGTCGACAGGAAGCCCGGATCGAAGGTGAAGGCGCCGGTCTTGCCGTAGAGACTGCGGATGTCGACGACGTCCGGACCGATGCTGCCGGATTCCACGGGAAAATCGACGGTCTTGCCGTCCAGGGTGAGCGTTGCTTTCTTTTGCGTAGCCATTGATGCCTCCGTCTAAGTCAAAACCGGCTTAAGTCGCCGCGCCGTCAAACTTCGCGCAGCAGTTCGATCATGCCCTGCAAGCGCGGCTCGCCGATCTCGCGGCGGCCGCAGATGATTTCCCACAAATCGGCCTCTTCCAGTTCCAGCACCCGCGCCAGACTCGCGGCCTGTTCCTCGCTCAGGCTCTCGCCGTGCCGCCGCCAGAAGCGCTCCAGCACCAGGTCCAGCTCCAGCATTCCGCGCCGGGAATGCCAGCGCAGCCGTCCCAGTTCGGCCTCCCGGCTCATACCAGGCGACGCACCATCAGATCCTTGATCTTGCCGATCGCCTTGGTCGGATTCAAGCCCTTGGGGCAGGCATCGACGCAGTTCATGATGCTGTGGCAGCGGAACAGCCGGTACGGATCGTCGAGGTCGTCGAGCCGCTCGCTGGTCGCCTGGTCGCGGCTGTCGGCGATGAAGCGGTAGGCCGCCAGCAGGCCCGCCGGACCGACGAACTTGTCCGGGTTCCACCAGAACGACGGGCAGGAGGTCGAGCAGCAAGCGCACAGAATACACTCGTACAGGCCGTTCAGCTCTTCGCGATCCTCGGGCGACTGCAGACGCTCGCGCTCCGGCGGATGTTCGTTGTTGATCAGGTAGGGTTTGATCGAGTGGTACTGCTTGAAGAACTGGGTCATATCCACGATCAGGTCGCGGATCACCGGCAATCCGGGCAGCGGCCGCAGCACGATCGGCTGCTTCAGGCTGTCGATGTCGGTCAAGCAGGCCAGGCCGTTCTTGCCGTTGATGTTCATCGCGTCCGAACCGCACACGCCTTCGCGGCAGGAGCGGCGGAAGGCGATCGAGTCGTCCCGATACTTGGCCTTGACCAGGACGTCGAGCAGCTTGCGATCGGAGGGGTCGCGCTCGACCGTGACCGCCTCCATATAGGGTTTTTCATCCTTGTCCGGGTCGTAGCGATAGATCTTGAATTGCACCGTGGCCATGCTCTGCTCCCTCTTAGTACACGCGCTTCTTGAGTTCGATGCTGTCGACCGACAGCGGCTTCATCTGCACCGGCTTGTAGTCGAGTCGGTTGGCTGCGCGATACCACAGCGTATGCTTCAACCAGTTGGCGTCATCGCGATCGGGGTGGTCTTCGCGCGCCTGGGCGCCGCGCGACTCCTGGCGGGCCTCGGCGGAAATCATCGCGGCCTTGGCCACCTCGATCAGGTTGTCCAGTTCCAGCGCTTCCAGGCGCGCGGTATTGAACACCTGCGACTTGTCCTTGATCTCGGTCGCGCGCACCCGGGTCTCGACCTCGAGGATTTTGGTCACGCCCTGCTCCAGCATGTCGGGAAAGCGGAACACGCCGCAATGATCCTGCATCACCCTGCGCATGGCGAGCTGGGTCTCGTGCACGTTGGCCCCGTCCTTCTGGTCCTCCAGGCGCGCCAGGCGCGAGCGTGTGAGATCGAACGCATCCGCGGGCAGATCCGGGTGCGCGCTGGGCATCGCCCGGATGTCCGCGACCATGGTCTCGCCGGCGGACTTGCCGAACACCAGGAGATCCAGCAGCGAGTTGGTGCCCAGGCGGTTGGCGCCATGCACCGAGGCGCAGGCGCACTCGCCCGCGGCGTAGAAACCCGGCACCACGGCGTCGTGCCTGCCGTCCTTGGGCACCACCACCTGGCCGTAATAATTGGTCGGGATGCCGCCCATCATGTAGTGGGCGGTCGGCACCACCGGGATCGGCTCCTTGATCGGGTCGGCGCCGGCGAACTGGATCGAGATCTCGCGGATGCCCGGCAGACGCTGCATGACGGTCTTGGGATCGAGGTGGGTGAGATCGAGCTGCACGTAGTCCTTGTGCGGCCCGCAGCCCCGCCCTTCCTTGATCTCGGTGGCCATCGCCCGGGACACCACGTCGCGCGAGGCGAGATCCTTGGCGTTGGGCGCGTAGCGTTCCATGAAGCGCTCGCCGCTGCTGTTCCTGAGGATGCCGCCCTCGCCGCGCACGCCCTCGGTGATCAGCACGCCGGCACCGGCCACCCCGGTCGGATGGAACTGCCAGAACTCCATGTCCTCCAACGGAATGCCGGCGCGCGCCGCCATCCCCAAGCCGTCGCCGGTGTTGATGAAGGCGTTGGTCGACGAGTAGAAGATGCGGCCGGCGCCGCCGGTGGCGAACAGCGTCGCCTTGGCCTGGAACATCACCACCTCGCCGGTCTCCATCTCCATCGCGGTGACGCCGAGCACCTGGCCGGCGCCGTCGCGGACCAGGTCGAGCGCCATCCACTCGACGAAGAACTGGGTATTGGCGCGGACGTTCCTCTGGTACATCGCGTGCAGCATCGCGTGGCCGGTGCGGTCGGCGGCGGCGCAGGCGCGGCGCACCGGCTTCTCGCCGAAGTTCGACATGTGGCCGCCGAAGGGACGCTGATAGATCTTGCCGTTGTCGAGCCGGTCGAAGGGCATGCCGTAGTGTTCCAGCTCGACCACCACCTCGTTGGCCTTGCGGCACATGAACTCGATCGCGTCCTGGTCGCCCAGCCAGTCGGAGCCCTTGACGGTGTCGTACATATGCCACTGCCAGTTGTCCTCCTCGGAGTTGCCCAGCGCCGCGGCGACGCCGCCCTGGGCGGCGACGGTGTGCGAGCGGGTCGGGAAGACCTTGGAGATGACCGCCGTCTTCAGGCCGGACTCGGACAGTTGGATGGCGGCACGCAGACCGGCACCGCCGGCGCCGACGATGATCGCGTCGAATTTTCGAATAGATATTGGCTTCACGCTTACAGTCTCCACAAAATCTGGGTCGCCCAGCCGGCATAGCCGATCAAGGCCAGCAGGGTCAGGATATGCATCAACAGGCGCAGCCCCGCCGGCTTGATGTAATCCATCCAGATGTCGCGCACACCGACCCAGGCGTGGTAGCAGAGGCTCAGGATGAACACGAAGCTGACGATGCGCATGCCGGTGCCGGACATCAGCGCGTGCCAGCTCTGCTGCGTCAGCGGCGGCCCGACGAGCAGGGTGGCCAGCAGAACGAGGGTGTAGGCGAACATCACCACGGCCGTGACGCGCTGCGCCAGCCAGTCCTTGAGCCCGTAATGGGCGCCGACGACGGGTCGCTTCACCATAGTTTCACCCCCAATAGCACGGTCAGAAGCAGGCTCACGCCCTGGACCAGCTTGGCGCTGGTGCGCGCTGCAGCGAGATCGACGCCGACGTGCAGGTCGAGCAGCAAGATGCGGATGCCCATGCAGAAATGATGAAGAAAGGCCCACAGCAGGCCGAGCAGCACCAGCTTGAGCAGGGGATTATCGAGCGCCGAAGTCAGGACCGCGAAATCCTGAGGCGTTCCGAGCGAGAGCTGCAGCAGATAGATCAGCAGCGGCAGCATCAGGAACAGGGCGGCGCCGCTGACGCGGTGCAGAATCGAGACGAAGCCCGCGAGGGGCAACTTTATCTCGAACAGGTTCAAATACTTCGGACGTTTCTTTGTCATCACGGCTGTCGATCTCCCGTATCTACGGCATTAATGCCGCCAGTAAATGATTAAATACAAATTACCCGGCGCTGTAAACACGCCTCCGCCCCCAAACTTCGCCCTCAATTGAGTTCGTTCATGTAGTAGTAGTCCGCGGTCGAATACAGGCCGCGACGCCATTCGACCGGGCGGTCGCCGTAGGTGTAGCTGACCCGCTCGACCGAGAGCAGCGGCGCGCCCTCGGCCACGCCGAGCAGGGCGGCGCTGGCGCGGTCGGCCGCCATCGCGCGCAATCGCTCCTCGGCGCGGATCATGCGCACGCCGAAGCGGCTCTCGAGCAGGCCGTAGAAGGAGCCCTGGTATTCCTGCAGGATTTCCAGGCTGAGGCCGTCGAAGGTCTCGCCCGGCAGATAGATTTCCTCGACCACCACCGGCTTGGCGCCGAATTTGAGCAGGCGGCGGACGATCGTGATCGGCGCGCCTGGCTTGATCCCCAGGGTGCGCGAGACCTCCAGACCGGCCTTGGCGCGCCAGCATTCGAGCGGCACGCTCTGCGACGGCTCCAGTTTTCCGTTCTCGGGCACCAGGCGCAGGAAGCGGAAGGAGACGTGCGGATCGTCGTCGTTGTGCGATGCAACGTAGGTGCCCTTGCCCTGCCGACGGAGCAGCAGATTCTCCGCCGCCATTTCGTCGATCGCCTTGCGCACCGTTCCCTGACTGACGTTGAAACGCGCAGCCAGTTCGTTCTCGCTCGGGATGAGTTCGCCCGGGCGCCACTCGCCGGACTCGAGGCCTTGCAAAATCAGGCGCTTGATCTGACGGTAGAGCGGGCTGAAGGTCGGGGAAAGAGGCGACTCCTGCAACATGGCCCGGATTTCACCATAAAAAGATCGCCTCGTCCAGAGGCATCCTATGTCTTATATAAGTCATAAGATAGTTATTGACAGGGTGCTGAGCTCGGATTTAACATCGAACGCATTTTCGAATCGTCGGCGCCCGTCTCGCTGCAGCGCAGCATGTGCCGCGCGCGATCAAAAGTTTGAAAGCCTCTTTTTTTCTGACTCAGGAGTCCATCATGGCCAAAGCCCCCGTTCGTGTCGCAGTCACCGGCGCCGCCGGACAAATCGGATATAGCCTGCTGTTCCGCATCGCCAGCGGCGAGATGCTCGGCCCGGACCAGCCGGTGATCCTCCAGTTGCTGGAAATCACGCCGTCCCTGCCCGCCCTGAAGGGCGTGGTGATGGAGCTCGAAGACTGCGCCTTTCCGCTGCTGTCCGGCGTCGTCCAGACCGACGACCCGAAGCTCGCCTTCAAGGACGCCAAGGTGGCCCTGCTGGTCGGCGCCCGGCCGCGCAGCAAGGGCATGGAGCGCAAGGACCTGCTCGAAGCCAACGGCGCCATCTTCACCACCCAGGGCCGCGCCATCAACGAGGTCGCCGCGCGCGACATCAAGGTGCTGGTGGTCGGCAACCCGGCCAATACCAATGCCCTGATCGCGATGAATTCGGCGCCCGACCTGCCGCGCGAAAACTTCACCTCGATGATGCGCCTGGACCACAACCGCGCGCTGTCGCAACTGGCCGCGCGCACCGGCCACGCGGTCACCGAGATCGAGAAGATGGCGGTCTGGGGCAACCACTCGCCGACCATGTATCCGGACATCCGCTACACCACCATCGCCGGCAAGAACGCGGTCGCTCTGGTCAATGACCAGGCCTGGTACCGCGACAGCTTCATCCCCACCGTCGGCAAGCGCGGCGCCGCCATCATCGAGGCGCGCGGCCTGTCCTCCGCCGCCTCCGCGGCCAATGCCGCGATCGGCCACATCCGCGACTGGTCGCTGGGCAGCAACGGCCAGTGGGTGACCATGGGCATCTGCTCCGACGGCTCCTACGGCATTCCCGAAGGCATGATCTACGGCGTCCCGTGCATCTGCGCCAACGGCAAGTACGAGCGGGTCAAGGGTCTGGAAATCGACGCCTTCAGCCGCGAGCGCATGGATCTCACGCTCAAGGAACTGCTGGAGGAGCGCGACGGCATCAAGCACCTGCTCGGCTGATACGGGCAAGGCGCGGGATGAGCGAGGGAATGGCCAAGGGCGATCGTCTCCCTCCCGACGCCGTGCTCCATCGCGGCGAAAAACCCTTCCCCGCGCTCGCTGCCTGCGAGCATTACGCCGGCAGCGAGAAGCTGATCGCCAAGGCGCTGCTCCTGCAGCGCGAGCTGGGCCCGATCTTCGATCTGACCTGCGACTGCGAGGACGGGGCGCCCGCCGGCGGCGAGCGCGAGCACGCGGCCATGGTCGCGGCGCAGATCGATTCTGCCGACAACGAACATGGCCGCGTCGGCGCGCGCATCCACGACATCCTTCACCCGCACTGGCGTGACGACATCGAGATCATCGTCGGCGGCGCCGGGGCGCGCCTGGCCTACCTCGTGCTGCCCAAGGTCGGCGGCATGGAGGACGCGATGATCCAGGTCGCCGCCGTGAATGACGCCTGCCGGCGCCACGGCCTCGACCGGAAGATACCGGTGCATGTGCTGATCGAGACGCCCGGCGCCGTGCACGAAGCCTGGCGGATCGCCGCCCTGTCCGGCGTCGAGTCGCTCGATTTCGGCCTGATGGATTTCGTATCAAGCCACCACGGCGCGATTCCCGCGGCCGCCATGAGGAGTCCCGGCCAGTTCGAGCATCCGCTGGTGGTGCGCGCCAAGTGCGAGATCGTTGCGGCGGCGCTGGGCAACGGCGTGGTGCCGACGCACAACGTCAGCGTCGAGATCCGCGACGCCCAGGTGGTCGCCGAGGATGCCCGGCGCGCGCGCCAGCAATTCGGTTTCCTGCGCATGTGGAGCATCCACCCGGGGCAGATCGAAGCCATCGTTGCCGCGATGCGGCCCGACTTCGCCGAGACGATCGAGGCCGCGGAGATTCTGATCGCCGCCCAGGACGCCGCTTGGGGTCCGATCCAGCTGGCCGGCAAGCTGCACGACCGCGCCTCCTATCGCTATTACTGGGAACTGTTGCAAAGAGCCCAGGCCACCGGCATGGAGCTTTCCGCCGTCGCCCGGGACCGTTTTTTTTAGTCGTCGAATTTCAAGAAAAGGATGTCGTCATGCTGAAAGCCTATCGCGAACACGCCGCCGAACGCGCCTCCCTCGGCATCCCGCCGCTGCCGCTGTCGGCGGAACAGACCGCCGAACTGATCGAATTGCTGAAGTCTCCGCCCAAGGGCGAGGAGGCCTTCCTGCTCGAACTATTCACCCAGCGCGTTCCGGCCGGCGTCGACAACGCCGCCAAGGTCAAGGCTTCCTATCTCGCCGCGGTGGCCATGGGCAAGGATAACTGCCCGCTGATCTCGCGCCAGCGGGCCACCGAACTCCTGGGCACGATGCTCGGCGGCTACAACGTCGGGCCGCTGATCGAGCTGCTCGACGATGCCGTCGTCGGTCCGATCGCCGCCGCCGGCCTGGCCAAGACGCTGCTGATCTTCGACGCCTTCCACGACGTCAAGGAGAAAGCAGACTCGGCTGGCAAACCCGGCAATGCCAACGCCAAGAAGGTTCTCCAGTCCTGGGCCGACGCCGAGTGGTTCACTTCGCGTCCGGAAGTGCCCAAATCGATCACCGTCACCGTCTTCAAGGTGCCGGGCGAGACCAACACCGACGACCTGTCGCCGGCGCCCGACGCCTGGAGCCGTCCGGACATTCCGCTGCACGCGCTGGCGATGCTGAAGAACCCGCGGCCGGGTTTGAGTGACAAGCCGCTCGCGCTGCTCGCCGAGCTGAAGCAGAAGGGCCACCCGATCGCCTACGTCGGCGACGTGGTCGGCACCGGCTCGTCGAGAAAATCCGCGACCAACTCGGTGCTCTGGTACACCGGTGCGGACATCCCCTTCGTGCCCAACAAGCGCTACGGCGGCTTCTGCCTCGGCGCCAAGATCGCGCCGATCTTCTTCAACACCATGGAAGACGCCGGCGCGCTGCCGATCGAGCTCGACGTCGCCAAGATGGAGATGGGCGACGTCGTCGAACTGCGTCCCTATGAAGGCCGCGCCTTCAAGAACGGCGAGCTGATCGCCGAATTCCAGGTGAAGTCCGCGGTGCTGTTCGACGAGGTGCGCGCCGGCGGCCGCATCCCGCTGATCATCGGCCGGAGTCTCACCGCCAAGGCGCGCGAGGCGCTGGGCCTGCCGGCTTCCACGGTCTTCCGCCTGCCGCAGAGTCCGAAGGATTCCGGCCGCGGCTACACCCTGGCGCAGAAGATGGTCGGCCGCGCCTGCGGCCTGCCGGAAGGGCGCGGAATTCGCCCCGGCACCTACTGCGAGCCGCGCATGACCTCGGTCGGCTCTCAGGACACCACCGGCCCGATGACCCGCGACGAACTCAAGGATCTCGCCTGTCTGGGCTTCTCCGCCGACCTGGTGATGCAGTCCTTCTGCCACACCGCCGCTTATCCCAAGCCGGTCGACGTCAAGATGCACCACGAGCTGCCCGCCTTCATGTCCAACCGCGGCGGCGTCAGCCTGCGCCCGGGCGACGGCATCATCCATTCCTGGCTGAACCGCATGCTGCTGCCCGACACCGTCGGCACCGGCGGCGACTCCCACACCCGCTTCCCGATCGGCATCTCCTTCCCGGCGGGCTCGGGCCTGGTGGCCTTCGCCGCCGCCACCGGCGTCATGCCGCTGGACATGCCCGAGTCGGTCCTGGTGCGCTTCAGGGGCGAGATGCAGCCGGGCATCACGCTGCGCGATCTGGTCAATGCCATCCCCCTCTACGCGATCAAACAGGGCCTGTTGACCGTGGAGAAAAAAGGCAAGAAGAACGCCTTCTCGGGCAGGATCCTGGAGATCGAGGGCCTGCCCAGGCTCAAGGTCGAGCAGGCCTTCGAGCTGTCCGACGCCTCGGCCGAGCGCTCCGCCGCCGGCTGCACGGTGCGCCTGGACAAGGAACCGATCATCGAGTATCTGAACTCGAACATCACGCTCTTGAAGTGGCTGATCGCCACCGGCTACGAGGATAAGCGCACGCTCGCCCGGCGCATCCAGGCGATGCAGGCCTGGATCGCCAATCCCAAGCTGCTCACGCCCGACGCCGACGCCGAATACGCCCACGTGATCGAAATCGACCTGGCCGAGATCAAGGAACCGATCGTCGCCTGCCCGAACGATCCGGACGACGTCAAGTTCCTCTCCGAGGTCGCCGGCGACAAGATCGACGAGGTGTTCATCGGCAGCTGCATGACCAACATCGGCCACTTCCGCGCAGCCTCCAAGCTGCTCGACGGCAAGAGCGACCTGCCGGTGCGCCTGTGGATCGCGCCGCCGACCAAGATGGATCAGCAGCTGCTCTCCGAGGAGGGCCACTACGGCGTCCTGGGCAGGACCGGCGCGCGCATGGAGATGCCCGGCTGCTCGCTGTGCATGGGCAACCAGGCATCGATCCGGAGAGGCTCGACCGCGATGTCCACCTCGACGCGCAACTTCCCCAATCGCTTAGGGTTGGACACCCGCGTCTATCTCGGTTCGGCGGAACTGGCCTCGGTCTGCGCGCTCCTGGGCAAGATGCCGACGACGGCCGAATACATGGCCAACATCGGCGCCCTGGCCCAGAGCGCGGGCGACATCTACCGCTACATGAATTTCGACCAGATCCCGGCCTTCGTCGAGACGGCGAAGCAGGCGACCGTATAGCGTTCCAGGCTGAAGTTTCCCGCGCCGCCGCCGGCGCGGGCTTCACTTGCTGCTGTGATAGCCGACGCGGAAGCCGCCCCAGTGCTTGCCCCTGATGCGTATCGGCACCGACAGGTCGTGCATGATCTCGCCGGTGTCGCGCTGGTAAGTCTGTAGCAGAAATTTCCGCTGGTTGCGGGCGCACTTGATGCCGGTGCGGTCCTGGAACATGCGTTTCGTCCGGTTGTTCGCGAGATCGTTCTCGTAGTCGTTGGTGAGGTCCTGCGAGAACTTCCTGTTGTGCGTGGGAAAGTAGCCGTTGGCATCGACGGCGCCGGCATACACGACACCCGGGATGTCGAGCAGCGGCTCCTGCACCTCGGGAAAGCTCCGGTCGGAAAAGGCGTCGTAGCGGGTATGGAACTTCGGCGGATTGGTGTTGGGAATCTGCTGGTAGCTCTGGTCGAAGACGTCCGCTTCGCTCAGTTTCCCGGATGAGAGCGCGCTCTCGAACAAGGCCTGGATTCTGTCGGCGGCGGCGCGCGCGGCTTCGAAGATGCGCATATGCACGGAGTCCACATTGACCTCCATCAGATGCTCGTGCATTTGCTCGCCGATGATCAACAGATCCTGGATCTGGTCCGAGACGCCGGTCATGACCTTCTGGACATTGGCCGCCTCGCCGTCCAGATCGGCGATGTAGGCGGAGACGTCCTGGATCTGCGCGCTGTTGGTGACCGTCTGCGCGGAAACCGTCCGGATGATCTCGGTCGCCTTGTCCATCAGTTTGATGACCGAATGGTAGTTCTCGCCGACCTGCAGCATGTCGTCGGCGCTCTGGCGGATGCCCTCGCTCACCTCGATCATGCCGTGCGCCGCTTCCGCGGTATCGCTGCCGATGGAGGTCGCGGTGGCGGTGATGTCGGCGGTGGCGTTGGCGGTGCGGTCGGCGAGCTTGCGCACTTCGTCGGCGACCACGGCAAAGCCCCGGCCCATCTCGCCGGCTCGGGCGGCCTCGATGGCGGCATTGAGCGCCAGCAAATTGGTCTGCGCCGCGATTTCCTGGACCATCACGGCGATCCGCTTGATGTCGTCGGCCTTCTGCTTGAGGCTCGAGGCGACGCCCGCGACCGCCTGCGAGCGATCGCGCGCGGCATTGAGACTGACCACCGCCCGGCCGATCGCGGCCCGGTTGGTCTCGCTGTGGCTGCCCACCTCCTCGATATGGGTGGCGGCCAGAGACGCGCTCTCCCGCATCGCGACGGAGGTCTGGGCGATCTGGCCGGCGGCACCCGTGGCGGTGGAGGAGTGCTGCAGCATGTCGCCGATCGAGCGCCCGGCGTTCGCCATCAGGCTGTCGATCTTGGCCAGCGCGAACGAATTCTGGTTGATGGCCGACGCGGTGGTCGTGGTCACCGCCAGAATGTCACGGACGATCGCTTCGGCCTTGCCGAAGATCCACGCCGTCAGCCCCCTGGCGTTGGTGGTTTCACCGCGCCGGACGAGCTTCTTGAATTCCAGTTCGCCCTCGATGCGCTTCAAGGTCCGGGCGTGGCGCAGTTTCATCACGGCGATGCCGACGAACAGCGACGAGGCGCCCATGAGGCCGGCGGCCAGCCACTGCGGCAGGAAGCGGTCGAGCGCGAAATAGACGACGAGGGAGACGCCGACACCCGCCGCATAGGGCGCGCTGGCGGCAGCCAGCGGGTGAGTCGGCGCGCTGGCCGGCGCTGGCGCGGTGTCCGATCTGGCAGTCATGATTCCCCCCTTTTTCGATCCGTCATATTCTGAATGAATTATTCACTGACCGAGATAGCGGCCGATATCGACGTCGTCGATCTGGCTGTCGGCCAGATGCTCTCTGGCATAGTCGGCATAGACGCCCGAGGAAAGCAGCAGGTCGAACAGTTCCCCGTCGATGTGCTGGTTGAGCTTCATCCGATGCATGATGCCGATGGCCGAATTCAGCGTGTTGGGCTTGCGGTAGGGCCGGTCGGGCGCGGTGAGCGCCTCGAAGATATCGGCGATGGCGATGATGCGGGTCGGGATGGAGAGCCGTTCGCGCGTCAGGCCCCAGGGGTAGCCGGTCCCATCCATGTGCTCGTGGTGCCCGCCGGCGTACTCGGTGACGTTGCGCAAGGCGCGCGGAAAGGCGATCTGCTTCAGCGCGGCGATGGTGTGGGCGGCGTGGTCCTCGATGATCTTGCGTTCCTCCGGATTGAGCGTGCCGCGCTGGACCATGAGGTTGTAGACCTCGTCCTCGCTCAGCAGCGGGAAGGCTCGGCCGTTCGAATCGCACCAGTTTCTGGCGGCGATCTCCCTGATGCGATCGACATGCGCCGCGGAGACGGATTCGGCTCCCTGGTTGCATTTTTCCAGGAAGGCAAAATCCTCGTCCAGCTTCCGCAGCCGTGCGCGGTAATCGCGTACCGCGCTTGCACTATCCCCGCCCCCGGCCAGCCTGCGATCGCGCTCCATGAGTGCGTCCCGGCGCAGCAGCTCGAAGCGCAGCGCGACCAGACCGATGCGATTGAAGATGCCGTCGAGCTTGGTGGCCTTATCGACGATCCACTCCGGCGTCACCACCTTGCCGCAGTCGTGCAGCTTGGCGGCGATTTCGATGGCCTTGCGCTCCTCCTCGTCCAGCCTGAACTGGGCGAAGCGCCCTTCGTCACGGTGCGCCGCTTCCGCCAGCAGCATCGCGATCTTGGGTACGCGCTGGCAGTGCCCCGAGGTGTAGCGCGACTTGGCATCGATCGCGGCGGCGATGACATCGACGAAGGACTGGAACAGCTTCTGCTCGGCGGCGTAGAGCTGGGCGTTGTGCAAGGACGCGGCGGCCATGGAGCCCAGGGTCTGCGCCCGCTTCATGTCGCCGGCGGTGAAGCCGCCGCGGCGCTGCAAAGCCAGCACCAGCAGGCCGAGGTTCTTGCCGTGGGCGTCCAGGGGCCGCCACAACAACGAGCCGAATTCCGGCACCGTCGGCAGCGAGGACAGGTCATTGACGATATCGGCGCCGGCCTTCGCCGCGTCCGCCGCGATGCCGGCGAAGAATTCGCTGTCCGCGAACCTGTCGAAGGCGTCATCGGCGCCGGCGCCGAAGCATCGCATCAGTTGCGCTTTGCCCTCTGCCTCGAACTGGTAGACGGCGCCGTAGTCGGCACCCATCTTGCGGTCGTCGAATTCCTTCAGCAGCGCTTCGGCGACCGCGGCCGGCTTCAGGGAGTCGTTGAGCTCCAGCGCCGCCCGTTGCAGCAGGGCCATCTCGCGGTAGCCCTCCAGGGCTTCCTGGGCGATGGCGCGGCGCGCGTGCTCGGCATCGAGCATGCCCTGCAGGCCGTGGGCGAGGAAATCGCCGGCGCGCCGGCACTGCGCCTCGCCGCCGGCCGGGGGCAGGAGCAAGAGTGCGCCGACCACCTCGCCATCGAGCGTCAGCGCAAAGCTCAGCGCACCGGGGCAAGCGTCGCTCAGATCTGCGCCCGCCGCGTCGCTCTCGGCCAGCTTCTTGCCGCCCAGCCAAAGCGCCAGGGCGGTGCCGGCCGGCAGCAAGGGCCGGGCCAGTTCGAACTGGCGCGACAGCCACGCCGTTTTCAGATAGCGCGCCGCCTTGCTCATGACGCCGCCAGAACCTTCCGGGCCAATTCGAGGATTTCGTCCGGATCGAAGGGCTTGGTGACGAAGTGGTGCGCGCCGGCCTCGTGACCGCGCGCCCGGTCCGACTCCTGCCCCTTGGCGGTCAGCATGACGATGGTGGTGCCGGCCAGATCGGGATTCTTCCTGACGGCGGCGCAGACCTCGTAGCCGTTCATCAAGGGCATCATCACGTCGAGGAACACCAGGCTCGGCCGTTCGCGCTCGATCAGCGCCAGGCCTTCCGCGCCATTGACGGCGGTGAGGATTTCCGGAGCGTCGTCGAGGTCCTCCAGGGTCTGTTCGAGCAGGGCCCGGATATGGACCTCGTCATCCACGATCGCGATTGTTTTCATCGTCAGGACTTCCCTTGTTCGATCGGCGACCCGTCCATCGCCGCCGGTATGATCATGAGCTGCAGCGAGGGCTCGGCATTGAGCGCGCCGATATCGACCTGCTTGAGCAGGTCGGCCGGAATCGCCACCAGGCCCTTGAAGCCCGCCCGGATGCGGGCGGGCAATTCGCCGACCGGACAGAAGTCGACTTCGCAGCGGGCGGCGTAAGCCGTCGGCGCCCCGGCCGGCTCCCCCCCATCCTCGTAGAGCACCAGAAAATGCAGCGTCTGTTCCCGGCCGGAGGACGGCTGGTTCAACAACGCACGGAGGTTCTCGACGAACAGCCCCTCGTCGGGCGGCTTGCTCATGGCAAGGTCGCCCCCCGCGGTCTCGAGGTCGGGGATGGCCGAGATCACCATGATCGGGATGTGGCGCAGTTCCGGATCGGCGCGCAACAGTGCAATCGCGGTGCGCCCGTCCATCACCGGCATGTCGAGATCCATGGTGATCAGATCGGGGGCGAAGCCCTTCGCCGCCGACAGCGCCACCTGGCCGTCCACCGCGGTGGCGACTTCGAAATCCTGTTCCTGCAGCAACTGGCTGAAGTAGTCGCGCACGCCCGGATCGTCATCCACCACCAGCACCCTGGGCCGGTCCTGCCGGCGGACGGGAGCGGCGGGCCCTGCGTCTGCGGCGCCAGGCGCCTCGATGCGCGCCGCGCCGGCGGCGGTTTTCAGCGGGCTGTCGGCGGCGGCGGGCAGGGTCAGCGCGAAGCTGCTGCCCTGCCCGGGTCGGGATTGCGCCCACACCCGCCCGCCGTGCCGGCTCACGATCTCGCGGCAGATGGCCAGTCCCAGGCCGGTTCCCTTGGGGCGATCCTGCAGGGTGTCGCCCTGCTTGGCCTGCTGGAACTTGTCGAAGATCGCCTCGGCTTCCTCCGGCGGAAAGCCGATGCCGGTGTCGCGGACTTCGATCTGGATCGAGCGCTCAGGATTGACGAAGGCATGAATCGTCACCGAACCGCTGTCGGTGAACTTGACGGCGTTGTTGATCAGATTGACCAGCACCTGGAGCAGGTGGTCGGCGTCGCCGATCAGCGTCGGCAGGTCCGGCTGGATGTCGAGATGCAATTCGATCTCGGGCTTTTGCTCGAACATGCCGTGCGTCGTATTGACCACATCCTGGATGAAGGCGGCGACCCGTATCGGCGCATCGCGCCACTCGGTGCGTCCGGCCTCGATCTTGGCCAGGTCGAGGACATCGTTGATGAGCCGCGTGAGCCGCTCCGATTCCTTGAGTATGATTTTCAGGTTTTCCCGGATGCGGACGGACTTCTTCTCCAGAGCGGCATTCTCGCCCGCCAGCGGCGCGAAGCTGCGCACGAATTCGCGCTCGATCAACTGGGAGAAGCCGCGGATGGAAGTGAGCGGAGTGCGCAATTCGTGCGAGACGGAGGAGAGGAAGTCGGACTTCAACTGGTCGAGCTTTTGCAGACGCTGATTCGCCTGCTTGAGTTCCACATAATTCTCGCGCAGTTTTCCTTCCGCCCTCTCCGCCGCCTCCTTCGCATTGAGCATCGCCTCGGTGGCCTCGTACTCGGCGCTGATGTCCTCGACCGTCCACACCGAGCCGCGCGACAGATCGTCGGAGAGGCCGCGGCCGCTCAGCCGGCACCAGAACAGCGAGCCGTCCTTGCGCTGCAATTGCATGACCCGGCGGTGGGTGTTGCCCTGCGCCAGATCGCCGTAGGCTTGGCCGACGGCGCGATAACTCTCCTCGTCCGGATACCAGCAGCGCGTCGGCTGGCCGTGCAGCTCGCCCGGCGCGTAGCCCAGCAACTGTTCGAGCTTGTTGTTGGCCCGGACCATCACCCGATTCTTGATGAAGGAGATGCCGAAGGTCGAGGACTCGAAGATCGCCGCCATCTCTTCATTCGTCTCGTGGCTCGAATCCTTGACGGCCTGCATCCTGCTCATCAGGGCTTCGGTCTTTTCGAACTGTTCGACCACCAGGCGGGCGCTGATCTCCGCCGCCTCGCGCGAGACGCGGATTTCCTCGCGCAGCACGCGGTTCTCCGCTTCCAGCGCGGCGACCAGGCCCGGATCTTCATGCGCCATGCAGCGCCACCTCCATGCAACGTGCCGCCAGGTCGCCGATCACCGACTCATCCGCGGCATTGCCCATCAACTCGGTTCCCACCAGCACGATCTCCGGCAGCGGCGTCGCGCACACCTGCGGCAGCAGGCGCAACAGGTAAGGCAGGCCGGCGCCGTGGCCGTAGCCGCCGGCGTAGGCGGCGACCTGCTCCCGGCTCAGCACCACGACGCTGCCGGCATCCGCCAGCCCCGCCAGCGCATCGACGAACACCACGCGGCGCCGGCCCTCCACCAGTCGCAAGAGATCCAGGCCGCACAGACCGCCATCGACCAGTTCCAGCTCTTCCGGCAGCTCGCCCGATGACAGACGGTCGAACACCCGGCAACCGACATCGTCGCCCGCGACGTAGCGGTTGCCCAGGCAGATGATGGCGTTTCCGCTCATGCTCTCAGCCGCGCAGCGGCGTGCCTTCGGCACCGACGACATGCACGGCGCACACCAGGCAGGGATCGAAAGAGCGCACCACATGCCCGGCTTCGACCGGATTATCGATGTCCGCAATCGGCGTGCCGATCAGCGCCTGTTCCCATGGCCCGCGCAGACCCGCACCGTCGCGCGGCGACCCGTTCCAGGCGGTGGGCGTGATGATCTGGTAGCGCGAGATCCGGCCCTCCCGTATCTCCACCCAATGCCCCAGCGCGCCGCGTGCGGCCTCGATCAGGCCGAAGCCGCGCCCCTCCACGAGCGGAGAGAGCGGCTGGTAATAGGGCGAGTCGGGCCGGGCCGCCATTTCGACCAGCCAGGTTTCCATGGCGGCCAGCAGCGTCGCCGGACGGGTCATGCGCGCCAACTGGCGGCAGACCAGATTGGCGCCCTCCTGTCGGACGAGATCGAGAAACAGCGGATCGCCGCCGACGATGCGCTCGGCCAGCGGCCCGGTCTCGGCGGGCAGGCCGGCATAGCGCGGCGCCTTGCACCACGAATACTTCTTGCCGTCGGCGCCCGTGGCGCGCGGATCGGTGACGCCCTCGAACGGATGCTTGCCGCCTTCATAGTCGCTGTACCAGGATGCGGCGACATGCTCGCTCACGCGGCTCTGGTCGAAGCTCTGCACCGCCCCGAAATCGGCGACGAAGCCGGCGGCGACCAGTTGCCCGCCGCCGGCGACGACGGCGGTGTCGGCGGGCAGGTCCAGCGAACCGTAGCTGAGAAAATGACCGTAGCCTTGTCCTCGGTCGCGCAGGCCGGCAGCTCTGGCAAAGCGCAGGAAGAAGCCGACGTCGCCGTCGCGCTGCGCCGAAGCTTCCTCCAGCCAGGCATCGAGATCGGCGGCGCTGCGCACCGCCTGCCAACGTTCCAGCGCGCAGCCGAGCACGCTTTGCTCGTACCAATTGCGGTAACGCGCAAGGAGGTGGCGACACTGATTGAGCTCGATCACGGACGGCGCGTAACTCACGCCGCCGGGAACCATGAAGGAACTGTGCGGCCACTGACCGCCGAGAATGGCAATGATTTCCAGAAAGGTCTTGGTCTGCCGCACCACGTCGACGCAGCGCTCCCCGGCCAGCGGCGCGTAGCGCTTGACCGCCTCGGCATGAAGCGGATGCGCGGCATAGAGCGCCGCCGTGAAGTCCGGCAGAAACATCAGCACCGATTGGCGCACGTCGCTCTGGCAGTGCTCCGCCATCAGTGCCACGTTGCGCAGGCGGATGGCATTGTCCGGCAGGACAACGCCAGCGATCCGATCGAGCGCCCCGGCCGCCGCCATCAGGTGGGTGGTGCTGCATATGCCGCAGACGCGAGGCGTGATCACCAGGCCGTCCAAGGCACCGCGATTGATCAGCAGATTCTCGAAACCGCGAAACATCGTACCCGAACTCCAGGCATCGACGATCCGGTTTTTTTCCAGCTCGATCCTGATCTCGAGGTCGCCTTCGACCCGGTTGAGCGGGATGTCGCGGAGGATTCTCTTGCTCATGGCGTCGCCCTGCCTAGATCTTGGTTTCGCGTCGCTTCAGGCGTTCCGGCGCCGCCGCTGCCGCCATGCTCTTGTAGACCATGTAGTGGGCGCGGCTGATGCCCTTGGGCAGTTCGATCGGCACGCCCTCGATGTTGCGGGTATCGAAGAACGGGAAGGGCGCCGGAAACTCCGGGCTGGTGCAGCCGAAACAGGGCACGCCGGCGCGCGTCTTGGTCGAGCGCCGATTCCACAACAGCTTGTTGCAAGGCCCGTCGGCGAGCGGCCCATGGCAACCCTTGTGGAAGAACAGGCAACCGCGCTGGGCGAAATCCGATTCCTCCACCCGGTATTCGTGATACTCGTTGCGCGTGCAGCCCTGGTGCACGGTCATGCCGTACCAGTCCAGCGGCCGGTTGAACTCATCGAGTTCCAGCGTCTGCCCGGCGATCAGCGCCGACAGCGTGCCCGCCATGACCTCGGGATGACAGGGGCAGCCCGCCAGATTGATGACCGGCAGCCCGCTCCGTGCGCGGAAATCCTTGCCCAGCAGACCGCCCGGCGCCTTTTTCAGGAACTGCAAGCCGCTGGCCTGGGTCCAGCTGTCTGCGCCGATGCCGCCGAAGGCGGCGCAAGTGCCCGCGGCGACGACGCTGCCGGCACGCGCCGCCAGCGCCGCGACCAGGTCTTTCTTGGGGCGGCCGCCCCTGGCGTCGAACATGCCGGTACCCGCGGGGCCGCGAATGATCGAGCCTTCGACGACCAGGACGTCCAGCGCCTGCTCGCCCTCGATCAGGCTTTCGATCAGTTCGCCCTGGGCCTGGGACGACAAGGTGGACAAGGACGGATGCCACAGCAGTTCAATGTCCAGAGTGTCCACCAGTTCCAGCAAATCGGGAGACTCGGCATTGAGCAAGGACATGGTATCGCCACCGCAGGCGCCGCACTGCAACCAGAACAATGAAGCCATTCCCCCTCCCTTTCGCTGCGGCATGCGTCGAATAACCCGGCGCGCGCAACTCCTTTCGAGAAACACGCTGTAACAATATGGCTAAACTCATAGTGGCAGAGATGCGTTAGCATCCCGTTAGCAGGAGGCCCAAGAGCCATCCCTTTCATAAAAAAGCGATGTCGCCGGTCGCGCTCATTCTTGGAGGGGCATGAGACGACTTCATTTCAAGACCTTCGGCGTGCCGGAGCTGTTTGCCGACGGGCAGGAGCCCGTGCGCCTGCGCTATCGCAAGGGCTACGCGCTTCTGGGCTACCTCGCCGTGGAGCGCGACCGCTGGCATGAACGCCGGCGTCTGGCCGATCTTTTCTGGCCGGATCTGGCGCCGCAGGCCTCACGCGCCAACCTGCGCCTGATCCTCAAGAATCTCGCCGACGTCATGACCGCCAGCGGCCATCGCTGCCTGAACGTCGAGCGCGAACGGCTCGGACTGTTCCTGGATCCCTCATTCGACGCCGACCTGCTCTTGCTCGCTGAGGACCAGCGCAAGGCGCTGCGCCAGTGCGCCGACCGCGCCGCCTGCAGCCGTCTGCTGGGCGCCTGGCATCCCTGGCTGGAATCGATGGCGGGCGAATTCCTCGCCGGCGTCGAGGCCGACGAGGGCGGCGAATTGGAGGACTGGCTGCGCGGCAAGAGAGCCTTTTTCGAGCGCGCGAGGTGTTCCTTGCTGAATGATTGCGTGCTCCATGCCCGCCGCAGCGGCGCGCATGAAGACGCCTTGAAGGCGGCGCGCGCCTGGGTACGCTGCTGCCCGACGGAAGACGCGGCCGCCCGCGCCCAGATGGAACTGCTCGCCGCCCTCGACGGACCCCGCGCCGCCCTCGACGCTTACGCCGACTTCGCCCGCCGGCTGGAGAGCCTGGTCGGTGCAGCGCCGACGCCGGACACCGAGAAGCTGCGCCAGCGCATCGCCGCCGTCACCGGCCAGACGACGCACGACGGACAGGCGGCGGCGCCGCCCGCGAACGAGGTGCGCCGGGTGGTGGTGCTGCACCTGGAACCCGATTGCCACGACGAGGACGAACTGCTCGAACCCGAGCGCCATCTCGCTCCCCTGGGCGCGGCGCTCGATGCCGCGCTCGTGCGCTGGGGCGGCCGCCGCTTCCCGGTCGGCGGCATCGCACTGGGCGCCGTTTTCGGGCTCGCGGAAGACGGCGAGCAGGCGCCGCGTCGCGCCTTGCAGGCAGCGCTGGAGATCGCCTTCCAGCACGCCCGGATCGGTCTGTGCGAAGGCAAGGCGCTGATCGCCGCCACGGCGCGGCAGCCGATCGCCGGCAGTCATTTGCCGGCGCTGGCGCAGCGGCTGGCGATGTGCGCAGAGCCCGGCGAGGTGATCGTCACCGCCCCCCTGGCCGAAGAGCTGCGTACCCTCGCCGGCGTCGCGCCGCTGCCGCGGCGCCGCTTCGCCGGCGTCGCGGGGGAACACACCCCCTGCCGCGTCGTCGCCGCGACGGGCAGCCGGGACGATCCCGCCCGCGCCGGCTTTGCCACCCCCTTCATCGGCCGCTGGCAGGAACTCCTGCGTCTGACCGAAACCATGGGTGCCGCCGCCAGGAAGGGCCATGCCCTGTTCGTCGAAGTCGTCGGCCTGGCGGGGACCGGCAAGTCCCGCCTGCTGGCGGAGTTCGCGCGCCTGCACGCGCACGCCGGCGGCGTCGTCCGCTGGATCAGGCATCGCCCCGAACTTCGTCACGTGGCGCTGGGCGCCCTGCGCCTGGAAGACGAGGACTGGGAGAATCTGGCCGGGCGCGGCCTGATCGACGCGATGATCGCCAAGCTGTTCGCGCCTTCCGGCAGCGGCTGGCCGGCGCTGCTCATCTTCGACGACCTGCATTGGGCGGACGAAGCCACGCGGGAACTGCTCGCCGTCGCCATGCAAGCCCCGGCCCAGACGCCGGTCCTGGCGGTCCTGGCGTGCCGGCAGGAGACGGGCATGGTACCGGTCGGCGGCGGCGCCCTGCCGCAGCTGATACTGCCGCCGCTCGACCTGCCGGAGTCGATGGCGCTGATCGCTTCCCTGGACCCGGACGGTCGCGTCGATGAAGCAAGGCACAGCCAGTTGGCCAGGATGAGCGGCGGCTTGCCGCTGTGCGCCGAATACCTCGCCCGCGTGGCGCGCGACCAGCCCGTCTCGGACGCAACGCTGTTCGGCGTGCTGCAAAGCACGCTCGACCGCATGGGGTCGGACAAGACCGTCGTCCAGGCCGCTTCGGTGCTGGGCGCCTCGTTCAGCGGCGACGGCCTGAGCAGCCTGGTGCCCGGGCGCGACGTCGCCGCCGCGCTGGAGCTGGCCGTCACCCTGGCCATCGTCGAGCGCACCGGCGGGGACGGCTACGCCTTCCGCCACGCCCTGCTGCGCGATTGCGCCTATGAGGGCGCGCCGCCGCAGACGCGGCGCGACTGGCACCGCAAGGCCGCGCAGTGGCTGACGCGGCAGCCCGGCGCCGCAGCCGCCGACATCGCCCAGCACTACGAAGCCGCGCAAGCCTGGGCCGAGGCCTGCGCGCACTGGCGCCAAGCCGCCGAGACCGCCTATCTCGAAGAGTTCGCCGGCGAAGCCAAGGAAGCGGCGCTGCGCGCCCTCGCCGCCGCGGCGAAGCACGGGCAATACAGCGTCGCCGGACGGGCCGAGCTCGAACTGCTGGCCGGCTATGCGACCTTGATGACCGACGGCTATGGCGCCAAGGGCGCGCAGAAATTCTTCGCGCCGCTGCTGGCGCACGCAGCCGAAGAGCTGCCGCAGGAGACCCGCTTCCGGGCGCTGTGCGGCATGGCGGCGGCATTTCCCCAAGGCAGCAACGAGGGGCTGGAGACGATGCGCCGCATCGAGAAGATGGCTTGCCTGCCCGTCCAGCGCATGATGGCCGATTACGGCTACGCCAGCATTCTGTTCTGGCGCGGGCAGTTCGCCGCAGCGCTGCAGCGGATCGAGGCAGTGATCGAAATCGGCGCGACCATCTCCGCCCACGAATGGCTGCCCTATTCGGCGGACAATCCGCTCATCGCCTGCCGAGCGCTGAAGGCCGTGGTTCTGGCCTACGGCGGTAGCGCCGAAGAGACGATCGCGGCCGCCGACGAGGCGGTGAGCGCAGCGCGCCGAGAGGGCCGCGTCCACGGCCTGTGCTTTGCGCTCACCCTGGGCGCGAGCGCGCATCTCATACTGGACCGCCCGGAAGACAGCGAGCGCTTGGCCGCCGAGGGGCTGGCGCTCGCGGCGCAGCACCGCTTCCAGTTCTGGCAGGCGTACAACGCCTTGATCGATCTGTGGGCCCGGGCCCGGCAGGGCCGCTTCGCCCTGCGCCAGTCCTTCAAGCTGTTGTCCCTGCGCCGCGAGATTGCCGCGGCTTCGCGCCTGAGCCCGGCCACCTCGTGGTGGTTCGTGGCCTGCATCTGCGAAGCGCTGGAGCGCTGGTCATTGCTCGACGCCGTCGCCGCGCGCGCCCTGAGCCTGGCCAAGAACGGCGGCGATACCCACTGCATGCCGGATCTGATGCGCCAGCGCGCCCTCGCCCGCCACGGCCGCGGCGATGTGTCGGGCGCGCGGCGCTGGCTGCAAGAGGCCTATGCGCTGCTCGAAACCCAGGGCAGCCCCGGCCTCATCCCGCGCCTGGTCCGCGGCGGCGAGCGGATCGGCGTAGCGGCCTCAATCCCCCCGCCGCTGATCCGCTGAATCCCCCGTCAGCGCAGCGTCGGCCCGGCCCTTTGCAGCGCTGCTGTGGACCAGCTCAGTCCAGCGACTTCCTGAAGCGCAGCACCGCGATTCCCAGAAGGACCATGGACAAGGCCGCCAGCGCCGCCATCTGCGGCCAGAGCACGGCGATGCCCACCCCCTTCAGGAAGCAGCTGCGGATGATCACCAGGAAGTAGCGCAGCGGATCGAGGTAGGTGAGCCATTGCAGCACGGCGGGCATGCTCGAGATCGGGAAGCTGAAGCCGGAGAGGATGAACATCGGGTTCAGCACGAAGAAGTTCGAGGCGAAGGCCTGCTGCTGGGTCATGCACACGGTCGAGATCAACAGGCCGATGGCCAGCACGCTGGTCAGGAACAGGCAGGTGCCGGCGAACAGCAGCAGCGGATCGCCGACGAAGGGCACGTCGAACCAGAGCATGCCCACCGCGGCGACGATGGCCACCTCGAACAGGCCGATCAGGAAGAAGGGCAGCGTCTTGCCGATGATGAATTCGATCGGCCGGATCGGCGTCACCAGGATCTGCTCCAGCGTGCCGACCTCGCGCTCCCTGACGATCGCGAAGGCGGTGAGATTGACGATGGTGATCAGGGTCAGCGTGCCGATCACGCCGGGCACGAAGAACCAGCGGCTGTTGAGATTGGGGTTGTACCAGTAGCGCTCGGCCATCGTCACATTGACCATCGGCCGGCCCAGCGCCCGGCCGGTCCGCTGCGCCAGATCGAGGGCGTAGCGCTGGCCGAAGCTGCCGGCGATCTGGCCGACGTAGCCCAGGGCGATCAGCGCGGTGTTGGAATTGCTGCCGTCGGCCAGCACCTGGATCGGCGAACTCTGGCCCTTCTCCAGCAGCTCTGCGAAGCCCGGCGGGATGACGATGCCGATCTCGGCGTCGCTCTTCTCGATGGCATCCCGCACCTCGCGCCGGTTGGCCGCCGGCACCGTCAGCCTGAAGCGGCCGCTGGCGGCGAAGGCGGCGGTGAGCGCGCGGCTCGCCTGGCTGTGGTCCTGATCGAGCATCGCGGTGGACACGTTGAACACCTCGAAGGTCGCGGCGTAGCCGAACAGCAGCATCTGGATGATCGGCGGAATCAGGAGGCGCAGACGCGCCGAGCGGTCCCGCTTGAGCTGCAGGAACTCCTTGATCAAGAGTTCGGCGATGCGCCTGATCATGTCCTCAGTCCAGGGTCTTGCGGAAGGCCCGGGCTGCGAGCAGCACCAGCACCGCGGCGTATAGCGTCAGGCAGAGTATCGGCAGCGCCAGTTCGGCCACGCCGGCCCCCTTCAGGAACACCGCCTTGAGGATGGTCACGTAATAGCGGGCGCTGACCAGATAGGTGACGCCGCGCACCGGCCAGGGCATCTGCTCGATCGGGAAGGCGAAGCCGGAGAGCAGCGTGGTCGGCAGCATGGTCAGGATCAGCGCCACCTGGCTCGCCCCGACCTGGCTCCTGATCGCCACCGAGACCGTGTAGCCGATGCACAGCACCACGGTCAGGAACAGGCTGGTGGTGAACAACAGCGTGGTCAGCGCGCCGCGGAAAGGCACCTCGAACCAGTACACCGCCAGCGCCAGGCAGATGCCGGCGTCGGCCAGCCCGACCAGGAAATAGGGCGCGAGCTTGCCCAGCATCAGCTCCAGCGGCTTGACCGGGGTGGACACCAGCAGTTCCATCGTGCCGCGCTCCCATTCGCGCGCGATGGTGAGCGAGGTGAGCTGCGCGCCGACGATGGCCATCACCAGCGCGACGATGCCGGGAATGATGTAGTTGCGGCTGACCAGATCCTCGTTGAACCAGACGCGGGCTTCCACCGCCACCGGCGTCTGGGTCTGCAGGTGCCCGCCGCGGCGCTCGATCGAGCGCAGCTGCAGCGCGCTGGAGTAGTCCGCGACCACCGCCCGGGCGTAGTTGGCGGCGAGATTCGCGGTGTTGGAATCGGTGCCGTCTACCACCGCCTGCACGGTGGCGCTGCCGCTGTCGTTGAGGGTCTGCGAAAAGCCGGCGGGTATGACGATGCCGAGCCGGCATGTGCCGTCGTCGAGGGCGCGGCCGAGCTCGCCCTCGGTGCCGACGAGCTTCTGCATCGAGAAATAGCGGGAGGCGGAAAAGCGCTGCAGCAGATCCTGCGACTGCTGGCTGCCCTCGCGGTCCATCGCGCACATCGGGATGCGCTCGATGTCCAGGTTGATGCCGTAGCCCAGCATGAACATCTGCAGCACCGGGATCAACAGCGCGATCATCAGGCTCCTGGGATCCCTGACGATCTGCAAGGTCTCCTTGACCGCGATGGCCTTGATCCGGCGCAGCTTCACGACGCCCCCTCCAGAGAGCGCCCGACCAGCGCGACGAAGCTGTCCTCCATCGACGGCTCCCTCGATGCCTCAGCTGGCGTCTCAGCGACGCCGCCGCATTCGGCGGCTAGTGCTGTCCGCTTGAGCTCCTGCGGCGTGCCCAGCGCGATCAGCCGGCCGCGGTTGACCAGCGCGATGCGGTGGCAGTACTCGGCCTCGTCCATGTAGTGGGTCGACACCAGGATGCTCACGCCCTCGGCGCCCAGATCGTGGATCAGGTCCCAGAAGCGCCGGCGCGACGCCGGATCGACGCCCGAGGTCGGCTCGTCCAGGAACAGGATCGCCGGCTGGTGCAGGATGGCCGCGCCCAGCGCCAGGCGCTGCTTCCAGCCGCCCGACAGGGTCGCCACCAGGGACGATTC
>JAJZPJ010000008.1 GCA_021811225.1 Pseudomonadota bacterium | reverse complement strand
CTGGTGCTGGCGCCGAACAAGACGCTGGCGGCGCAGCTCTATGCCGAATTCCGCGAGTTCTTCCCGGACAACGCGGTCGAGTATTTCGTCTCCTATTACGATTACTACCAGCCCGAGGCCTACGTGCCCTCGCGCGACCTGTTCATCGAGAAGGATTCGAGCATCAACGAGCAGATCGAGCAGATGCGCCTGTCCGCCACCAAGTCGCTGCTCGAGCGGCGGGACAGCGTGATCGTCGCCACCGTTTCGGCGATCTACGGCATCGGCGACCCGGTCGACTACCACAGCATGATCCTGCACCTGCGCCAGGGCGAGCGGCTCGCCCAGCGCGACGTCATCCGGCGCCTGGCCGAGATGCAGTACGAAAGGAACGACATCGACTTCGACCGCGGCGTCTATCGGGTGCGCGGCGACGTCATCGACGTGTTTCCGGCCGAGAACGCCGAGCACGCGATCCGCATCACCCTGTTCGACGACGAGATCGAATCCTTGCTGCTGTTCGACCCGCTCACCGGCCGGGGCAAGCAGAAGCTCGCGCGCTTCACCGTCTACCCGTCCAGCCACTACGTCACGCCGCGCGCCACGGTGCTGCGCGCGGTCGAGAAGATCAAGGCGGAGCTCTCCGAACGCATAGCGTTCTTCCAGGAGCGCCAGAAGCTGGTCGAGTGCCAGCGCATCGAGCAACGCACCCGCTTCGATCTGGAAATGCTCGAACAGCTGGGCTTCTGCAAGGGCATCGAGAACTACTCGCGCCATCTCTCCGGGCGCCAGCCGGGCGAGCCGCCGCCGACCCTGATCGACTACCTGCCGCCGCGCTCGCTGCTGTTCATCGACGAGAGCCACGTCACCATTCCGCAGGTCGGCGGCATGTACAAGGGCGACCGCTCGCGCAAGGAGAACCTGGTCGATTACGGCTTCCGCCTGCCCTCGGCGCTGGACAACCGGCCGCTGCGCTTCGACGAGTTCGAGAAACTGATGCCGCAGACGGTGTTCGTCTCGGCGACGCCGGCCAACTACGAACAGCTGCATCAGGCCCAGGTGGTGGAGCAGGTGGTGCGTCCGACCGGTCTCATCGATCCGGCGCTGGAGATCCGGCCGGCGATCACCCAGGTCGATGACCTCCTGGCGGAAGTCAAGCGCCGCGTGGCCAATGGCGAACGCACCCTGGTGACCACCCTGACCAAGCGCCTGGCCGAGCAACTGACCGAGTTCTACGCCGACAACGGCATCAAGGTGCGCTACCTGCATTCGGACATCGAGACCGTCGAGCGGGTCGAGATCATCCGCGACCTGCGTCTGGGCGTCTTCGACGTCCTGGTCGGCATCAACCTGTTGCGCGAAGGCCTGGACATTCCCGAGGTGTCGCTGGTGGCGATCCTGGACGCCGACAAGGAGGGCTTCCTGCGCTCCGAGCGGGCGCTGATCCAGACCATCGGCCGCGCCGCGCGCCACATCAACGGCAGCGCCATCCTCTACGCCGACCGCGTCACCGATTCGATGCGCCGGGCGATCGCCGAGACCGACCGGCGCCGCGCCAAGCAGGTCGCCCACAACGAGGCGCACGGCATCGTCCCGCAGGGGGTGAAGAAACGCATCCGGGACATGATCGAGAACGCCTACGACAGCGAAGAGGCCGGACGCGAACTGAAAGCGGCGAGCGCAGCGGCGCATTACGACGCGATGAGCGCCAAGGAGTTGGCCAGGGCGATCAAGCGGCTGGAAAAGGCGATGCAGGAGCACGCCCGGAACCTCGAGTTCGAGCAGGCCGCCGCGGCCCGCGACGAACTCTTTCGCCTGCGCCGGCAGGCCTTCGGCGCCGACCCGCACGACCCGGCGGAGGCCGACGGCTGAGGCGGGGTAACTCGCTGGGTGAAGAGCGAGGCACGGACGCGATGCTTCGCGTCCGTGCCCCGCGACTTACAGCGGCCGAGCGCCTGAGTTGGTCTCGACGATCTGCAGCGGCTCGTCGGCGACCACCGGCGCCGGGCGCGGCTTGCGTCCGAGCGGCTGCGCGGGGGGCATCGCTTCGATCTGCGGGCGCGACTTGGCGCTGCTGGTCTCGACCAGTTGCAGACCGGCCTGCTGCAATGACGCCGACAAGTCTGCCGGTGGCGTTGCGACGGGCGCCTCCGCCTGAACGGCGGGTGCCGCTTGAGCTGCCTCGGCGATCGGCTCAGACAGCTCCACTGCGACGGCGGGTTCGGCGACCGGCGACGGTTCCGCCGCCACGAGCGCATGCAGGGCCGGTTCCATGCTCACCGGCAGCTGTTGGGCGGCGGGCTCGGGGATGACGGGCTCGGCAGGCGTCGCGGGCGAGGGGAGGTGCGCCGCCGAGACGAATTCGGCTGCCTGGATCGGCGCGGGCTGGTCAGCGACCCGCTGCTGTTCCGTCATTTCGACTTCGGACGCTGAGACTGTAGCGGTCTCGGCCGCGACGGTCGCTGCCTCCTCGCCCGGACGGCGCTCGCGCCGACCGCCGCGGCGGCCGCGACGGGCCCGCTGTCCCTCTTCGGGTGCGGCCTCGGCGCCGGGTGCGCTACCGGGCGCGGCTTCCTGGCTCGCTGGCGCCGATTCGGCCGGCTTCTGGCGCGGTGCACGCGGCTGACGCGGTTCGCGCGGTTCCCTGGGCTCTTTCGATTCCCTAGGCTCGCCGGCGGGGCGTTCTTTTTCAGGACGTTCGCCGCGACTACGGCGGGGTTCGCGCGGGGCCTCGTCTCTCTCGGCCTTTTCGCTGCGCTCGGGCCTGACCGGCTGTTGCTGGGGTTCCGTCCGTTGCGGGCGCTCGTTGCGACCACCCTCGCGCCGGGTCCTGCCGCCGCGTCGTCCCTCGCTGCGGGCTTCGCGCTGCGGCGGCCTCTCGGCCTTGCTCGCGGCGGCAGCAGGCGCGGCCGGCTTGCCGGAGAACCAGGAGATGATGGTCGCCAGGAGGCCGCGCGGCTCGGTTGCCGATGTCGCCGGTGCAACCGCCTTGGCCTTGGGCGCGACGATCGGCGCCGGCTGCCCCAGGGCGATGCCCTTGACCGCGGCCTCCTGGCGCGCCGGCTTCGCTTCGGTCTGCGCCGAAGGCGGCGTGTAGCCCTCCTCGGCGGGCATCTCGACCATCTTGTAGCTCGGCAGGGAGACTTCCTCCAGGTTGAGCTGGTCGTGACGCAGACGCACGATCTGGTGGTGCGGCGTTTCCAGGTGAACGTTGGGGATCAGCACCAGATTGACCTTGTGGCGCATCTCTATCTTGGCGATGTCGACGCGCTTCTCGTTCAGCAGGAAGGTGGCGACATCGACCGGCACCTGGCAATGCAGCGCGCCGGTGTTTTCCTTCATCGCCTCCTCTTCCAGGATGCGCAGGATGTGCAGCGCCGAGGACTCGGTGCTGCGGGTATGGCCGGTGCCGCTGCAGCGCGGGCAGGGGATGTAGCTGGTCTCGGCCAGCGCCGGGCGCAGCCGCTGACGCGACAGTTCGAGCAGACCGAAGCGGCTGATCTTGCCGGTCTGGACCCGGGCGCGGTCGAAATGCAGAGCGTCGCGCAGCCGGTTTTCGACCTCGCGCTGGTTGCGCGTGCTCTCCATGTCGATGAAGTCGATGACGATCAGGCCGCCCAGGTCGCGCAGGCGCAACTGGCGCGCGGTCTCGTCGGCGGCTTCGAGGTTGGTCTTGTAGGCGGTCTCCTCGATGTCGGCGCCCTTGGTGGCGCGCCCGGAGTTGACGTCCACCGAGACCAGGGCCTCGGTGTGGTCGATGACGATGGCGCCGCCGGAAGGCAGGGTCACCTGGCGCGAGTAGGCCGACTCGATCTGGTGCTCGATCTGGAAGCGCGAGAACAGCGGCACGTCGTCGCTGTAGCGCTTGACCCGGGCGACGTTGCCCGGCATCACGTGCGCCATGAACTGCTGCGCCTGCTCGAAGACGTCGTCGGTGTCGATCAGGATCTCGCCGATGTCCGGGGTGAAGTAGTCGCGTATCGCGCGGATCACCAGGCTCGATTCCTGGTAGATCAGGAAGGCGCCCTTCTGCGAATTGGCCGCACCCTCGATCGCGCCCCAGAGCTGCAGCAGGTAGTTCAAGTCCCACTGCAGTTCCTCGTAGCTGCGGCCGATGCCGGCGGTGCGCGCGATCAGGCTGGTGCTCGCCGGCACTTCGAGCCGGTCCATGATCTCGCGCAGTTCCTGCCGGTCTTCGCCCTCGACGCGTCTGGAAACGCCGCCGCCGCGCGGGTTGTTGGGCATCAGCACCAGATAGCGGCCGGCCAGGGAAATGAAGGTGGTCAGCGCCGCCCCCTTGTTGCCGCGCTCGTCCTTGTCCACCTGGACGATCAACTCCTGGCCGACGCGCAGCGCGTCCTGGATGCGGGCCTTGCCCGGCTCCCCTTCGGATTTGAAATAGCTGCGCGCGACCTCCTTGAACGGCAGGAAACCGTGACGCTCCGCGCCGTACTCGACGAAGGCGGCTTCGAGGCTGGGCTCGATGCGGGTGATGACCGCCTTGTAGATGTTGCCCTTGCGTTGCTCCTTGGTGGCCGATTCGATGTCGAGGTCAACCAGTTTCTGACCATCGACGATCGCGACGCGGAGTTCCTCGGCCTGCGTCGCATTGAACAGCATGCGTTTCATCTATGTGCTCCCGCGCGCACGGCACGGGCACGACGAAGCTACGCCCGGTTGGGCGACAACACTCAGTATTGCTGGATTACGGTCATAGTGAGGTTCTCGGGCAAACTAGGGTCAGCTTCGTCTTCTTCAAGCTTGCTCCGAGGCCTGCGGCGAACCGCTGTCTCGGAGCCCGGTATTCATGCGGTGCTCGGTGCGCGCAAATCAAGTACCATCGCTGCTTCGGGTGAGCGAGAAAACCTGTGGCGTCTGCTGAACTGGCTGGGCCGGAGGCTCGGGCGGCCCGGTAAGCTCCCGGAATACGGGAAACCGGCGATCGATGCGTTGGGCTGGTGCCTGCTCACTGTCCGGTACGATTCGCTTGAACAGAGGTACAAAGTTCGAAAAACGGGTACCGACAACATCCCCGGCGCGCCGCCGACGTCACTTCGGACCGCCGGGCACGCTTGCCGCGGGACGGCAAACTGGAAAACAGTATATTGCAAATGAATGGCTTAAGCAAAGATTCCGCGACATGGCTGGAAGTCGGCGAGGAATCGGCCGGCCAGCGCATCGACAATTTTCTGTTGCGCGTCTGCAAGGGCGTGCCGAAAAGCCACGTCTATCGCATCCTGAGGAGCGGCGAGGTGCGGGTGAACAAGGGCCGCATTGGTCCGGACTACCGCCTCAACATCGGCGATGCCGTGCGCGTGCCGCCGATCCGCGTCTCCGAGCGGCCGGCCCAGGCGCTCGTCCCGGCGCGCGAGTTCGCCGTCGTGTTCGAGGACGAGGCGCTGCTGGTGGTCGATAAACCCGCGGGCGTCGCGGTCCACGGCGGCAGCGGCGTGAGTTTCGGGGTCATCGAGCAGTTGCGCCGGCAGCGCCCAGAGGCGCGTTTTCTGGAACTCGCCCACCGCTTGGACCGGGAAACCTCCGGCCTGCTGATCCTGGCCAAAAAACGCTCGGCCCTGACCCGGCTGCACGACATGTTCCGCGACGGGGCGATCCGCAAGCGCTACCTGGCCCTGGTCCGGGGGCGCTGGCTGAACCCCCTGCAGCACGTGCGGCTGCCGCTGCTGAAGTATCTGACCGCCGAGGGCGAGCGACGCGTCAGCGTCTCGGACGAGGGCCGGGCTTCGCACAGCATCGTCAGGCTGGTGGCGCGCTGGGAGAATTTCAGCCTGGTGGAAGTGGAACTGAAAACCGGACGGACCCACCAGATCCGCGTGCATCTGGCGCACCTTGGCTTTCAGCTGGCGGGCGACGACAAGTACGGCGACTTTCCGGCCAACCGGGAACTCGCCAAAACCGGTCTGAAGCGCATGTTCCTGCACGCGGCGAGCTTGTCCTTCAGCCACCCCTTGACCGGCCAGGAAATTTCACTGAAGGCGCCGCTGCCGCCGGAGTTGCGCAACTTCCTCGCCCGCTTGGAGCTTGCACAGACGCGGGATTACGGCGACGGAGGCGTTCTTGAAGCGCTTTGAACTGATCGTCTTCGATTGGGACGGCACCCTGATGGACTCGGCCGGCGCCATCGTCGCGGCAATCCAGGCGGCCTGCCGGGATCTCGACATAGCGCCGCCCTCCGACGCGCGGGCGCGCCACATCATCGGCCTGGGCCTGAACGACGCGCTGGCCAACGCGCTACCCGATCTTCCACCGGCGCGCTATCGCGCCTTGGCGGAGCGCTATCGTCACCACTATCTGGCCGGAGACGGCGAGTTGGGTCTGTTCGAAGGCATCGAGGCGCTGGTGGCGGGGCTGGCGGCATCCGGCCATCGTCTGGGCGTGGCCACCGGCAAGAGTCGCCACGGGCTCGACCGGGCGCTGGCCGCGAGCGGTCTGGCCGGGCATTTCCGGGCGACGCGCTGCGCCGACGAGTGCCCCTCCAAGCCGCATCCGCAGATGCTCTATGAGCTGATGGACGAGTTTGCCGTGCCGGCAGAGCGGACGCTGATGGTCGGCGACACCACGCATGATCTGAAAATGGCGCAGAACGCCGGCGTCGGCGCCCTGGCCGTGGCTTACGGCGCCCATCCACGCGCGGAATTGACGGCCGCGCAACCGCTGTATTGCGCCGGCAGCGTCGCCGAGCTGCAGGCATGGCTGTCCCGAAACGCCTAATCTGCAGCGGTGAGGAACTGGTCGAGGGCGGCCGCGGCGTGCGCTTCGACATCGACCGTCACGGCGTCAGCGAACCCTGTTTCGTCGTCCGCCACCGCGGTGTACCGCGCGCATTCGTGAATCGCTGCGGCCACATGCCGGTCGAGTTGGACTGGCAGCGTGGAGAGTTTTTCGATAGTTCCGGTTTATACTTGATCTGCGCGACGCACGGTGCGCTCTATGCCCCGGAAGACGGCCGCTGCCTTCAGGGGCGGTGCAACGGCAAGGGCCTGCAGCCCCTGGCCGTGTGCGAAATCGATGGACAGATCCTTTTGAAAGAAGCAGAGCCCTGATGGAAACTCCGCAGAACAAAGCCCAATGGGAACGCAGCGTCCTGGAAAAAATCGCTCTCGAGGGCATAGCCGAGCAACGCCGGCGGCGGCGCTGGGGCATCTTCTTCAAGCTGCTGGGTTTCATCTACCTCGGCCTGATCCTGGCTTATGTCGTCGATTGGGGTAGGCCGGCGGACCGGCTCGGTGACGCCAGCCATACCGCGTTGGTCCAGTTGAACGGGGTGATCCAGGCTCAGGGCGATGCCAGTGCCGACAGCGTCATCAGCGGCCTCAAGGCCGCCTTCAAGGACAAAGGTACGAAGGGCGTCATTTTGCGCATCAACAGCCCGGGCGGCAGCCCGGTGCAGTCGGGTATCATCAACGACGAGATCTGGCGCCTGCGCGCGCTGCACCCTAGCATTCCGTTGTACGTGGTGGTCGAGGATATCTGCGCTTCGGGCGGCTATTACGTCGCCTCCGCGGCGAACAAGATTTTCGTCAATAAGGCCAGCATTGTCGGTTCTATCGGCGTGCTGATGGACGGTTTCGGGTTCACCGGGACCATGGAGAAGCTGGGGGTCGAGCGGCGCCTGCTGACGGCAGGAAAATACAAGGGCTTTCTCGACCCGTTCTCGCCCCAGAATGCGCAGCAGAAGGCTTACGCCCAGGAGATGCTCGACGAAATTCACCAGCAATTCATCGATGCGGTCAGAAAGGGCCGGGGCAAGCGCCTCAAGGAAACGCCCGACACTTTCTCCGGGCTGATGTGGACCGGCGCCAAGAGCATTCAAATGGGGCTCGCCGACGGCTATGGTACGGTCGATTCGGTGGCCCGTGACGTCATCAAGGCCGATCAGGTGCGCGACTACACGGTCAAGCAGAACCTCGCCGAGAAGTTCGCCAAGCAGATTGGGGCAAAGATGTCTGCGGGCGTGGTCAATGCGCTGACCCGGATGACGTTGCGCTGAGTCCTGCCGACTTCAGGGCAGGGGAATCCCGGCGCTACGCAGCATCCGGCAAAGCGCGATCAGCGGCAGGCCCACCAGGGCGTTGGGGTCGTCGCCGCGCAGCGATTCGAGTAGCGCGATGCCCAATCCCTCCGACTTGGCGCTGCCGGCGCAGTTGAGCGCGTCTTCGCGGTCGAGATAGCGCCCGATCTCGACGTCGGTGAGCTGGCGGAAGCGCACCTCGGTCGGCACGCCGCATAGCTGCACCCCGCCGCTGGCGCTGTCGAGCAGGCACAGGCCGGTATGGAAGATCACCGTTTGCCCGCGCATCGCCTGCAGCTGGGCGAAGGCGTTGGCGCGGGTTCCGGGTTTGCCGTAGCGCTTGGTGCCGCAGTAAGCGACCTGATCGCTGCCGATGATCAGGGCGCCGGGAAAACGGGCCGCCACCGCCTGTGCTTTCTCCCGCGCCAGCCGCTCGGCGGTCTCGACGGGGGATTCTCCGGCCAGGGCGGCCTCATCCACCTCGGGCGCTGCGACCTCGAAGGGCAGTTGCAGCCTCCCGAGCAGTTCGCGTCGGAACGGCGAGGTCGAAGCGAGCACCAGGCTCGGGGTGGGGGCTGTCGGCAGATTCATGGTTTGGCTTTGACTGCAAAAGGGAAAAATAATATCATTAGCGGTTTATGTCGCGACAGGGAATGAGGCGGATCGCCGGTATCGCTATCGACAGTCTCGCGTTTGCGCGGGAAGGGCGGCACCTGGTCGGGGAGCTGGCCGTGAATGAGCTGCCGCGCCTCGCCGATGCGCTGGCGGACGATGCCGGGGTGCTGGTCTGCGATGTGAGCGGCGGACGCAACGAGCAAGGCAAGTTGTATCTGCGGCTCACGGTCATGGGCGAGCTGCACTTGAGCTGTCAGCGCTGTCTCGAGGCGATGCGGTTTCCCTTGGCGATCGACCGCCAGGTGCTGCTGGTGCCGCCGGGGGCGCCGTGGCCCGACGAGGCGCTCGAGGACGACAGCGCCGACGCGGTCGAGGCCCGGGACCGGCAGTCGGTGGCCGAGTTGGTCGAGGATGAATTGTTGCTGGCCCTGCCGGTCGCGCCGCGCCACGATGCCTGCGGCCTGCCCGGCGGTGAACGGCACGACGGCGCCGCCTCGCCGTTTGCGCTGCTGGCGAAGCTGAAGTAACGAACTGGGGCAAAAATTTGCAGCGAGCTTGCGCCGTTGCAGCGACATCGAACGATTATTGAAGGAGCATCAAAATGGCTGTCCAACAGAACAAGAAGTCCCCTTCCAAGCGCGGCATGCATCGTGCCCACGATTTTCTGGTTGCGCCGCCGCTGGCGGTCGAGCCGACCACGGGCGAAGTGCATCTGCGTCACCACATCAGCCCCACCGGCTACTATCGCGGCAAGAAGGTGCTCGCCACCAAGGGCGAGTAATTTCGCCTGCGGCGGAGTAGGGCGCCCAGATTCGGCGCCCCTCTGCTTCATCTCGTCTTCAGCCTCCACCTCCCTCGATGGCGGTCACCCTCGCAATCGATTGCATGGGCGGCGACCATGGCCCTTCGGTCACGGTCCCGGCCGCGCTCGATTTCCTGCGTCGCGATCCCGACTGCTCGGTCATCCTGGTCGGGCGGCAGGAGATCTTGCAGCCCTTGCTCGGGTCGGCCCAGGCGGCGTTCGGCGAGCGGCTGCGCATCTATCACGCCAGTGAAACGGTGACGATGGACGAGCCGATCGCCTCGGCGTTGCGCGGCAAGAAGGACTCTTCGATGCGCATCGCCGCCGAACTGGTCAAGAGCGGCGAGGCCCAGGCGGCGGTGTCCGCCGGCAATACCGCGGCATTGATGGCGATCTCGCGCTTCGTCCTGAAAACGCTGCCCGGCATCGAGCGCCCGGCGATCGCCAGCATCGTGCCGACGCTCAATCGCTACACTTATCTGCTCGATCTCGGCGCCAACGTCGATTGCCAGCCGGAGCACCTGCTGCAGTTTGCTATCATGGGCGCCATGCTCTTTTCCGCACTGGAACACAAGGAGCGGCCCAGCGTCGGCCTGCTCAATATCGGCGAAGAGGCGATCAAGGGCAACGAGGCGGTCAAGCGCGCCGGTGATTTGCTGAAGGACAGCGGTCTCAATTTCTATGGCAACGTCGAAGGCGACGACATCTACAAGGGCACGGTCGACGTGGTCGTCTGCGACGGCTTCGTCGGCAACGTCGCGCTCAAGGCCTCGGAGGGCCTGGCGCACATGATCAGCGCGGCGTTGCGCGAGGAGTTCAAGCGCAATTGGCTGACCCGCCTGGCGGCATTGATGGCGCTGCCGGTGCTCAATTCCTTCAAGCGCCGCTTCGATCCGCGTCGCTACAACGGCGGCAGCCTGCTCGGCCTCAAGGGCATCGTGGTCAAGAGCCACGGCTCGGCCGACGCGCTGGCATTTTTCTGCGCCCTGGAGCGCGCCGCCGAGGCTGCCCGCAACCAGCTTCCCGAACGCATCGCCGCCCGCATGGCGCAACCGTCTCCGACGACATGACAATTTTCTCCCGCATCATCGGCACCGGCAGCTACCTGCCCGGCTCGCCGGTCAGCAACCTGCAACTGGCGGCCGATTTGGCTGCGCGCGGCATCACCACCTCGGACGAATGGATCACCGAGCGCACCGGCATCCGCGCCCGTCATCTGGCGCCCGAGAGCGTCACCTGCAGCGATCTGGCACTGGAAGCCAGCCGACGCGCGCTCGCGGCAGCCGGCAAGGCGCCCGACGACATCGATCTGATCATCCTCGCCACCTCGACGCCGGACCTGGTCTTTCCCAGCGCTGCAGCGCTGCTGCAGGACAAACTGGGCATTAAAAACGGCGCCGCGGCTTTCGACGTCCAGGCGGTGTGCAGCGGCTTCGTCTACGCCCTGACGATCGCCGAAAAATTCATCCGCTCGGGCTCTCACCATCGCGCCCTGGTGGTCGGCGCCGAGGTGTTTTCGCGCATCCTCGACTGGAACGACCGCGGCACCTGCGTGCTGTTCGGCGACGGCGCCGGGGCGGTGGTGCTGGAAGCCAGCGAGGTTCCCGGGATTCTGTCCACCGCGCTGCACGCCGACGGCAGCTACAACGCCATCCTGTCGGTACCCGGTCAGGTCTGCGGCGGCCGGGTCATCGGCACGCCCCTGCTGCAGATGGAAGGCCAGACGGTGTTCAAATTCGCGGTCAAGGTGCTGCACGAGGTCGCCCAAGAGGTGCTGGCGCAGGCCGGCGTGACGATAGACCAGGTCGACTGGCTGATTCCCCACCAGGCCAACATCCGCATTCTCCATTCCACCGCCAAGAAGCTCGGCTTGCCGGCGGAACGCGTCATCATCACCGTCGAGCAGCACGGCAACACTTCGGCCGCCTCGATCCCGCTCGCTCTCGACGAGGCGGTGCGCAGCGGCAAGATCCGCCGCGGCGACATGCTGCTGCTCGAAGGCGTCGGCGGCGGCTTCACCTGGGGCGCGGCGCTGCTCAAGTTCTGAGCGCAGGGAGTTCGCTAATGAAATTTGCACTGATATTTCCCGGGCAGGGGTCGCAGTCGCTCGGCATGATGAATGCCTACGGCGACCACAAGGCGCTGCGCGAGACCTTCGCCGAGGCCTCCTCGGCGCTCGGCCGCGATCTCTGGCAACTGGCCTGCGACGGCCCGGTCGAGGCGCAGAACCAGACCGTCAACACCCAGCCGCTGATGCTCACCGCCGACATCGCGGTCTATCGGCTCTGGCGGGCCCTGGGCGGTCCCGAGCCGCAGATGGTCGCCGGTCACAGCTTAGGCGAGTATTCGGCGCTGGTGGCCGCCGGCGTGCTGGAGTTCAAGGATGCCGTGCCGCTGGTGGAACTGCGCGCCCGCGCGATGCAGGAAGCGGTGCCGGCCGGCGCGGGCGCGATGGCGGCGATCCTCGGTCTGGACGCCGCCCAGGTCATGGCCGCCTGCGCCGAGAGCGGAGCAGGTCAGGTGGTCGAGGCGGTGAATTTCAATGCTCCCGAACAGATCGTCATCGCCGGCCATGTCGCGGCAGTGGAACGCGCGGCCGCCGCCTGCAAGGCCAAGGGTGCGAAGCGCGCCTTGTTGCTGCCGGTATCCGCGCCCTTCCATTGCTCGTTGATGCAGCCGGCGGCCGAGAAACTGCGCCAACGCCTGTCCGAACTGGATTTTTCGGCGCCCAGGATGGCGCTGGTGAACAACGTCGATGCCGCCACTCCCGACGATCCTGAAGCGATCAGGGATGCCCTGGTGCGTCAGGCGGCGCGACCGGTACGCTGGGTCGAAACCATGAGGGTGCTGGCGGCGCAGGGCGTGAGCCACGTCTATGAGTGCGGCCCGGGCAAGGTCTTGGCGGGCCTCGTCAAGCGCTGTGCCGACGGGCTGGTCGGCGGGGCGATGGCCGATCTCGCCGGCATCGAGGCGGCGCTCGCCGCGGTCAAGGGATAAGGAGCGGATCATGGCGGATGAAACGCAACGGGGCCCGCTCGCGGGGCGGGTCGCGCTGGTCACCGGCGCTACGCGCGGCATCGGCCGCGCCATCGCTTTGGAACTGGGCGGGCAGGGCGCGACCGTGGTCGGCACCGCGACCACCGCTGACGGCGCCGCCGCCATCCAGGCGGCATTGGCTGCCGGGAACATCGAGGGCTGGGGGGCGGCGCTCGACGTCACCGCCGCCGCCGCCTGCGAGGCGCTGCTCGCAGAAATCGAGAACAAGTACGGCGCCGTCGCGATCCTGGTGAACAACGCCGGCATCACCCGCGACAACCTCGCCATGCGCATGAAGGACGAGGACTGGGATGAGGTCATCGGCACCAACCTCACCGCCGTCTTCAGGCTCTCCAGAAGAGTGATGCGCGGCATGATGAAAGCGCGTCACGGCCGCATCATCAACATCACCTCGGTGGTCGGCAGTTCGGGCAATCCGGGCCAGGCCAACTACGCCGCCGCCAAGGCCGGCGTCGCCGGCATGACGCGGGCCTTGGCCCAGGAACTGGGCAGCCGCAACATCACCGTCAATTGCGTTGCGCCGGGCTTCATCGACACCGACATGACCAAGTCATTGCCCGAGACCCAGCGCGCGTCCTTGCTCGCCAAGATCCCCCTCGGCAGGCTCGGCGAGGCCGCCGAGATTGCCGCCGCCGTGGCCTTCCTGGCCGGCCCGGGAGCGGGCTACATCACCGGTTCCGTGCTGCACGTCAATGGCGGGATGTACATGAGTTGACCCGGGCACTCGGGAATGCGTTTCTGTTAAAATGCCGAAGTTTTTGTCACAACAGCCGATAACCAGGGAAGGAGCAACACATGGAGAACATCGAACAACGCGTCAAGAAAATCGTTGCCGAGCAGTTGGGCGTCAATGAGTCCGAGATCAAGAGCGATTCCTCCTTCGTCGATGACCTCGGTGCCGACTCGCTCGACACCGTCGAACTGGTGATGGCTCTCGAAGAAGAATTCGAGTGCGAGATTCCGGATGAGGATGCCGAAAAGATCACCAGCGTGCAGCAGGCGATCGATTACGTCAGCAGCCACTTGAAGAAATAATTCGCGCAGCCCGGGAGTCCAACTTGTCGCGTCGCAGAGTCGTCGTCACCGGCCTGGGGATCATTTCTCCGGTCGGCAATACGGTCCCGGAAGCCTGGGACAACATCCTCGCCGGGCGTTCCGGTATCGCCCCGATCACCCGTTTCGATGCCTCGGCTTTTGCCGCGAGAATCGCCGGCGAGGTCAAGAACTTCGACGTGGCGGCTTACCTCTCCGCGAAAGAAGCGCGGCGCATGGATACCTTCATCCATTACGGCATGGCCGCGGGGATCCAGGCGCTCAAGGATTCGGGCCTGGAGGTGAAGACCGAGAATGCCGAGCGCATCGGCGTCAATATCGGCGCGGGCATCGGCGGCCTGGCGTTGATCGAGGAGACGCACAACGATTATCTGGCGCAAGGACCGCGCAAGATTTCGCCCTTTTTCATTCCCGGCACGATCATCAACATGATCGCCGGCAACCTGTCGATCATGTTCGGGCTGAAGGGTCCGAATCTGGCGATGGTCACCGCCTGCACCACGGCAACGCATTGCATCGGCGAGTCCGCCCGGATCATCGAGTACGGCGACGCCGACGTGATGGTCTGCGGCGGCGCCGAGTCCTCGATAACGCCGCTGGCGGTCGGCGGTTTTGCCACGGCGCGGGCGTTGTCCACCCGCAACGATGACCCGACCACCGCCAGCCGGCCGTGGGACAAGGATAGGGACGGCTTCGTGCTCGGGGAAGGCGCAGGCATCGTGGTGCTCGAGGAGTATGAACACGCCCGGGCGCGCGGCGCCCGGATTTACGCCGAGGTTGCCGGCTACGGCATGAGCGCGGACGCCCACCACATGACCGCACCGGCGGCCGACGGCGACGGCGCCCGGCGCTGCATGATCAACGCGCTGAAGAACGGCGGCATCAATCTCGACGAGGTCGATTACATCAATGCCCACGGCACTTCGACGCCCCTGGGCGACCTGGCGGAAACCGTCGCGGTCAAGCGCTGCTTCAACGATCACGCCAAGAAGCTGGTGGTGAATTCGACCAAGTCGATGACCGGCCACCTGCTCGGTGCCGCCGGCGGCATCGAGGCGATATTCTCGACGCTGGCGCTGTATCACCAGGTGTCGCCGCCGACCATCAACATCTTCAATCAGGACGAGGCGTGCGACCTCGACTATTGCGCCAACAATGCGCGCCAGATGGGCATCCGGGTCGCGCTCTCCAACTCCTTCGGCTTCGGCGGCACCAACGGCACCCTGGCCCTGCGCCGGGTGTAGCGCCCGCGGGCGGCCATGCAGCTGCCGCTCACGCTTTCCCTGCGCCGCTCACGGCGTCTGACCGTCCTGCTGGCCGCGGCGCACGCACTGGCGGCGGCCGCCGTCCTCCCCCTGTCGCTACCCTGGTGGCTCAAGATCGTCCTGCTGACGGCGATTTTGGGGTCGACTTGGCGCAGCCTGATTCGGCTGAGAGGTCCGAGAAGAATCTGCCGCCTGACCCTGAAAGACGACGGCCAGCTGGCGTTCTCGCGCGCAGACGGCTCCGCCGGCGAGGCTCGCCTGCATCCGCAGACGACGGTCATGGCCTTCCTGTGCGTGTTGCTGCTGCGCGTTCGGGGCAGGGTCGAAGCGCTGGTGCTCCTGCCCGATGCGCTCGATGCGGAGGACTTCAGACAGCTTCGGCTGTGGCTGCGGTGGCGCGGCGCCAGGGAGGGCGAGGTCGGACGGCACCGCTGATATGCGCGCCCGATCGAGTTTAACGCTGTCGTGGCGGCTTCAACACGGTATCGCGTGCCCGCGCCAGGAGCTGCGGGTAATCGCGGGAAAAATGCAGGCCCCGGCTCTCGCGGCGGCGCCGGGCGCAGCTCACGATCAGGTGCGCGGTCAGCACCAGATTGCGCAGTTCGATCAGGTCGTTGTTGACGCGGAAGTTGGCGTAAAACTCGTCGATCTCGCGCTCCAGCAGCCGGATCCGGTGCTGCGCGCGCTCCAGCCGCTTGTTGGTGCGCACGATGCCGACGTAGTCCCACATGAAGCGGCGCAGCTCTTCCCAGTTGTGGGAGATGACGATCTCCTCGTCGGCATCGTCGACGCGGCTCTCGTCCCAGCTCGGCAGCTCAGGCCGCGGCTGTCTCGGGGCGGCGAGGATGTCTTTCGCCGCCGCCTCGCTGAACACCAGGCACTCCAGCAGGGAGTTGCTGGCGAGCCGGTTGGCGCCGTGCAGGCCGGTGCAGGCGCTCTCGCCGACGACGTAGAGGCCGGGCAGATCGCTGCGTGCGGCCAGATCGGTGACGACGCCGCCGCAGGTGTAGTGCGCCGCCGGCACCACCGGGATCGGGTCGCGGGTGAGGTCGATGCCGAACTCCAGGCAGCGGGCGTGGATGTTCGGGAAATGCTCGATCAGGAAATCTGCGCTCTTGTGGGTCATGTCGAGAAAGACGCAATCGATCCCGCGCTTCTTCATTTCGAAGTCGATGGCGCGGGCGACGACGTCGCGCGGCGCCAGCTCGGCGCGCGGATCGTGGGCGGGCATGAAGCGGGTGCCGTCGGGCAGGCGCAGGATGCCGCCCTCGCCGCGCAGCGCCTCGGAGATCAGGAAAGACTTGGCCTGCGGATGGTAGAGGCAGGTCGGGTGAAACTGCACGAACTCCATGTTGGCCACCCGGCAGCCGGCGCGCCAGGCCATGGCGATGCCGTCGCCGGTGGCGGTGTCGGGATTGGTGGTGTAGAGATAGACCTTGCCGGCGCCGCCGGTGGCGAGCGCCGTCTGCGCCGCGGAAAAGGTCAGCACCCGGTCGCCGTCGATGTCGAGCACGTAGGCGCCGAGACAACCGCGCTGCGGCGCCTTGATCTTGTCGCCGGTGATCAGGTCGATCGCGATATGACGCTCGAAGACGCTGATGTTGGCGTGCTGTCGGACCTTCTCGGTCAGGGTCTTCTGCACCGCCGAGCCGGTGGCGTCGGCGACGTGAATCACGCGGCGCTGACTGTGGCCGCCTTCGCGCGTCAGGTGATAGCCCAGGCTGCTGCTCTCGTCCCGGGTGAATGACACCCCTTCCTCGATCAGCCAGTCGATGGCGGCGTGGCCGTGTTCGACGACGAAGCGCGTGGCCGCGGGATTGCATAATCCGGCGCCGGCGGTCAGCGTATCCGCGACGTGGGCGTCGATGGTGTCGGTGCTGTCGAGCACCGCGGCGATGCCGCCTTGGGCCCAGCCGGAAGCTGAATCTTCCAACGCGCTCTTGGTGACCAGCGCCACCCGGCGCTGGTCGGCCAGACGCAGCGCCAGCGATTGGCCGGCCAGTCCGCTGCCGAGAATCAGAACATCGAAATTGTGCATGTGAATTGTCAGACGGTGCAGAGGGCAAAACTATATCACGCGCATCCGCCGCTGCCGACTGAACCATTCCGAGGTCGGCTTGTCTTCTGGTTGTGGGATGTGTGCCAGCGGCGCTTTCCTAGAGACGACATCGGCATCGGGTATACTCGGCGCACCGGAACTCGAACGATAATCGCAATGGGAGATCGCGAAGCTGACCAGGTTCTGGTCGAGCGCGTGCAGCGGGGAGACAAGCAGGCCTTCGGGCTGCTCGTTTCCAAGTATCAGCGCAAGCTGATACGACTGCTGTCGCGCATGATCCGCGATCCCGCTGAAGTCGAGGACGTCGCCCAGGAAGCCTTCATCAAGGCCTATCGCGCGCTGCCCGGCTTCCGCGGCGACAGCGCGTTCTATACCTGGCTCTACCGCATCGGCATCAATACCGCGAAGAACTTTCTGGCGGCGCAGGGCAGACGGGCGCCGACCTCCACCGAGTTCGACAGCGAGGAGGCTGAGGGTTTCGAGGACGGCGAGCAATTGCGCGACAACAATACTCCCGAGCGGATATTGATGTCGCAGGAGATCGGCAACACCGTGAATGCCGCCATGGCTGAACTGCCCGAGGATCTGCGCACCGCGATCGTGCTGCGGGAGATCGAGGGTTCGAGTTACGAGGAGATCGCGCAGATCATGGACTGCCCCATCGGCACGGTGCGTTCCCGCATCTTCCGGGCCCGCGAGGCGATCGCTGCGAAGTTGCGGCCGCTGCTGGAACCCGGGTCCGATAAACGTTGGTGATGCTTACAGGTGACGCGATGAAATCTGAGCTTTCCGCCTTTCTCGATGACGAACTCGAGTCCTCCCGGCAGCCGACCTTGCTGGCCGCCATCGTCAGCGACGAGGAATTGCGCCGCGCGTGGGACGGCTATCATCTGATCGGCGACGCCCTGCGCCGCTCAGGCGGGCTGGACCGACAGCTCGCAGCGCGGGTCATGGCCAGCCTGCACCACGATCCGGTGGTGCTGGCGCCGCAGGTCAGGCGCAGCGGCCATCTTCTGCGTTCCTCCCTGGCGGTGGCGGCGACCGTCGCCGGCGTCGCGCTGGTCGCCTGGGTCGCCGTCGCCCCGCCGCAGGCCGGGACCGGGATGCTCGCCAAGGCCGACGGGCCGATCGGAGCGCAGGCGCCGAATCCGGCTCGGGCGCACTTGGCCTTGGCCTCAGCCGGCACTTCCGACGGCAGTCTCTTGCAGGAATACATGATCGCCCATCAAGCCTACTCGCCGGGCAACCGCATCCAGGGCGGAACCGCCTACGTCCGCAGCGTGTCCATGATCGAGGACGCTGCGGCGAGATGAAGCGCTGGCTCTTCTGCTGCCTTGGCGGCCTGCTCGCCTACAGCCTGCCTGCCGTCGCGCAGCCGCACGACGGGCTGTATTGGCTCGACCGCGTCGTGACCGCGGCGCACAAGCTCGACTACAGCGGCACCTTCGTCTTCCAGAGCGGCGCGCTGGTGGAAACTTCGCGTATCACCCACCTGGTCGTCGCGGGCAGGGAGCAGGAGCGTATCGAAGTGCTCGACGGCAGCCCGCGCGAGGTGATCAGCAGCAGCAACGAGGTCCGCTGCTACCTGCCCGAGAGTCATACCTTGATCGTGGAAAAGCGCAGCCACCCGCGCAGTTTTCCGGCGCTGCTGCCGGCGGTGCTGGGCGGACTCTCGGAGCACTACGTGATCCGCAAGGGTGCGCTCGGGCGGATTGCCGGACGCGAGAGCCGGGCGATCCTGCTCGAGCCCAAGGACAATCTGCGCTACGGCCACCAGTTCTGGGTGGATGTCGATTCCGGCCTGCTGCTCAAGGCCGAAATTCTGAACCAGCACAACGAACCGGTGGAAACCTTCGCCTTCACGCAGCTGCAGATCGGCGGCGCCATCGACCGCGAGTCGCTGACCTCGAAATACGCCCAGCAGGCGGGCGACTGGCAGGTGCACAACGTGCGCGCTACCGAGCGTCGGGGCGAGGACTCCGCCTGGCGATTCAAGGTTCGCCTGCCCGGTTTCAGCAAGCTCACGGAGATGATGCGCGAGGAACGCCCGAACGCGCCGGCTAGCCTGCACATCATGTTCTCCGACGGCCTCGCGGCCATTTCGGTGTTCATCGATTCCGTCCCCGCCGGTCAGCCGAAGAAGACCGATCTGGGCATGATCGCGATGGGCGCGACCAACATCTATCGCCGAATCGTGGGCGGACACCTGCTGGTCATCATGGGCGAGGTGCCGCAGGCGACGCTGAAACGCTTCGGCGACGGTATCGAACCGAAATGAGCAGCGGACCCGATCGCCGCGTCCTGCGCCGGAATTCCCGCTGCCGCCGCGGCCCCGATGGAGCCCGCCATCGTTACCCCTACCGATACCCCAAGGATGCGCTCTCATGATTCGGAAAATCCTGCTCCCGTTCTGGCTCGCGTACTGGCTCGTCTTGGCCTCCTTGGCGGCATGCAGCGCGCAGGCCCAGGTCAAGGGTCTGCCCGACTTCACCACCCTGGTCGAGCAACAAGGTCCGGCCGTGGTCAATATCAGTTCCACCCAGCATATCCACTCGCAGCAATTGCCTATCGATCCGCATGATCCGGCGTTCGAACTGTTCCACCGCTTCTTTCCCCAACTGCCGGGAATTCCCCCGCAGGACCTGGAGAACAAAACCCTGGGATCGGGCTTCATCATCAGCGCCGACGGCGACATCCTGACCAATGCCCACGTCGTCGCCGGCGCCGACGAGGTCATGGTCAAGCTGACCGACAAGCGCGAGTTCAAGGCCAAGGTGCTGGGCGCCGACAAGCGCACCGATATCGCCCTGATCAAGATCAAGGCCACCGGCCTGCCGGTGGTCAAGGTCGGCGATCCGGACAAGCTCAAGGTCGGCGAATGGGTGGTCGCCATCGGCTCGCCCTTCGGTTTCGACAACAGCGTCACCGCGGGCATCGTCAGCGCCAAGGGGCGCTCGCTGCCGCAGGAGAATTTCGTCCCCTTCATCCAGACCGATGCCGCCATCAATCCCGGCAATTCGGGCGGGCCCCTGTTCAACATGAAAGGCGAGGTGGTCGGCGTCAACTCGCAGATCTACAGCCGTACCGGCGGCTACATGGGGCTCGCTTTCGCCATTCCGATCGATGTCGCGATGCAGGTGCAGCGCCAGTTGAAGACGAGCGGCTATGTCAGCCGCGGCCGTATCGGCGTGATCGTCCAGGAGGTGACCCGCGCCCTGGCCGATTCCTTCGGCCTGGCCAAGCCGACCGGTGCGCTGGTGACTTCCGTCGAGAAGGGCGGTCCGGCCGACAAGGCCGGCGTCGAGCCCGGCGACGTGATTTTGAAATTCGACGGCAAGACGGTCGATCATTCGGCCGATCTGCCCCGCATCGTCGGCGCCAGCAGACCCGGCGCCCGGGTGACGATGCAAATCTGGCGCAAGAACGCCAGTCGGGAGCTGAGCGTGCACGTCGGCGCAATTCCGGAGGACAAGCCTGCCCGGCCCGGCGGCCAGGCCGCCAAGCCGGCGGCGAAAGCGAGCGCCAATCGCCTCGGCTTGGCCTTGTCCGAACTGAGCGCGGCGCAGAAACGGGAGCTGAATCTGCGTCACGGTCTGGTGGTCGAGGCTATCCGCGCCGGCGTCAGCGACTCCGACCTGCGTGCCGGCGACGTCATCCTGGCGATGATCAGCAAGGGCGCGCAGATCGAGGCGACATCGGTCGAGCAGTTCAACAAGCTGCTCGCCCAGATGGGCCGGTCGGCGACGGTCACGCTGCTGGTTCGCCGCGGCGAGAACCAGACCTTCATCACGCTCAGGACGCTCGGTGAGCAAAACTAGCCCGACGGCCCGAACGACGCCCAGCTTGACGCTCTACAGCCGGGCATACTGCCACCTCTGTCACGACATGCAGGCCGCGCTGGAGTCCCTGCGCGGCGAGTACGAATTCGATCTGCAGGTGCTGGACGTCGACGCCGACCCGGTGCTCCTGGCGCGCTACGACGAACGGGTCCCGGTATTGGTCGCGGGAGAGCGCGAGCTCTGCCACTATTTTCTCGATGCGGCCGCGGTTCGCGCCCATCTCGCGCGCTGACCCAGGCGCGAAGCTCCGTTCCGATGCCGCCGGCGAGATTACCGCGAACCGCCCCGTTCCGGCCCGGTTCGCGGTACAATCCGCGGCCATTTCATCTCCTGCAACTCGGCAGGCCGGCGCAGTCCTGATGCAGCACATCCGCAACTTTTCCATCATCGCCCACATCGATCACGGCAAATCGACGCTGGCCGACCGCATCATCCAGCTCTGCGGCGGCCTGTCCGAGCGCGAGATGGAGGCGCAGGTGCTCGATTCGATGGAGCTCGAACGCGAGCGCGGCATCACCATCAAGGCGCAGACCGCTGCGCTCTGGTACCGCGCGCGGGACGGCCAGCGCTACAACCTGAACCTGATCGACACGCCCGGCCACGTGGACTTCTCTTACGAGGTCAGCCGCTCGCTGGCCGCCTGCGAGGGCGCGCTGCTGGTGGTGGATGCCTCGCAGGGCGTCGAGGCGCAGACCGTCGCCAACTGCTATACGGCGCTGGACCAGGGCGTCGAAGTGGTGCCGGTGCTGAACAAGATCGATCTGCCCTCGGCCGACCCCGAGCGCGCCAAGCAGGAAATCGAGGACGTCATCGGCATCGACGCCACCGACGCCATTCTCGCCAGCGCCAAGACCGGTCTCGGCGTCGAGGACATTCTCGAAGCGGTGATCGCTCGCATCCCGCCGCCCCAGGGCGATCCGGGCGCGCCCCTGAAAGCGCTGATCATCGACTCCTGGTTCGACAACTATGTCGGCGTGGTGATGCTGGTGCGCGTGGTCGATGGCGCGCTCAAGCCCAAGGACCGGATCCGTCTGATGGCGGGGGGCACCGCGCACCTCACCGAGCAGGTCGGAGTATTTACCCCGAAGTCGCAGCCGCGCGAACGGCTCTCGGCCGGCGAGGTCGGCTTCATCATCGCCGGCATCAAGGAACTGAAGGCGGCCAAGGTCGGCGACACCGTGACCCTGGTGGAACGCCCGGCGGCAGAGCCGCTGCCCGGTTTCAAGGAGATCAAGCCGCAGGTGTTCGCCGGCCTCTACCCGATCGAGCCGAACGAATACGAAGGGCTGCGCGATGCGCTGGAAAAACTCAAGCTGAACGACGCTTCCTTGCATTACGAGCCGGAGGTCTCCCAGGCGCTGGGCTTCGGCTTCCGCTGCGGCTTCCTCGGCCTGCTGCACATGGAGATCGTGCAGGAGCGGCTGGAGCGCGAGTTCGACCAGGATCTGATCACCACCGCGCCGACGGTGGTCTATCAGGTGCTGCAGAAGGACGGCGCCGAGGTCTTCGTCGAGAATCCGGCCAAGCTGCCCGATCTCGCCAAGATCGAAGAGATCCGCGAGCCGATCATCACCACCACCATTTTTCTGCCCCAGGAATACCTCGGCGCGGTGATCACGCTGTGCGAGGGCAAGCGCGGCAGCCAGGTGAGCATGGCCTATCACGGCCGCCAGGTGCAGCTGTGCTACGACATGCCGATGGCCGAGGTGGTGATGGATTTCTTCGACCGGCTGAAATCCGTCTCGCGCGGCTACGCCTCGCTCGATTACGAGTTCAAGGAGTATCGCGCCGCCGACGTGGTCAAGCTCGACATCCTGATCAACGGCGACAAGGTCGATGCCCTGTCGATGATCGTGCATCGCGCCAATGCCCCGTACCGCGGCCGGGAGATCGCCGCCAAGATGCGCGAGCTGATTCCGCGCCAGCTCTACGACGTCGCCGTCCAGGCGGCGATCGGTGCCCACATCATCGCCCGCGAGAACATCAAGGCGATGCGCAAGAACGTGCTCGCCAAGTGCTACGGCGGCGACATCTCGCGCAAGCGGAAGCTGCTGGAGAAGCAGAAAGCCGGCAAGAAGCGCATGAAGATGGTCGGCAGCGTGGAGATCCCGCAGGAAGCCTTCCTCGCGGTGCTGCGCGTCGGCGACGGCAACAAATAGACAAGGACGACCCATGGACATGGATTTTGCGGTGATTCTCTTCTTGCTGCTGGTGGCCACCGGCGCGATCTGGCTGCTCGATCGCTTCTGGCTGAAGAAGCTGCGCGCCAAGGATGCGCCCGATCCCTGGTGGGTCGAGTACGGCGCCAGTTTCTTCCCGGTGATCCTGGCGGTTTTCCTGCTGCGCTCCTTTCTGGTCGAACCCTTCAAGATTCCCTCGGGCTCGATGATTCCGACGCTGCACGTCGGCGACTTCATCCTGGTCAATAAATACGACTACGGCATTCGCTTGCCGATACTGAACAAGAAGATCATCGCTGTCGGCACGCCGCAGCGCGGCGATGTGATGGTGTTCCGCTATCCCGAGAATCCTTCGCTCGATTACATCAAGCGCGTGGTCGGCCTGCCCGGCGACAAGATCTCCTACCTGAACAAACGGCTGACCATCAACGGCCAGGAGGTGCCGGAGAAGAAGATCGCGGACTACCTGAACGCCGACCGCCTGTACTACACGCCGCGCTACATCGAGACCTTGGGCACGGTGCAGCACCAGATCCTGATCGAACCCGACGCGCCGCCCTTCGTCTCCCAGGTCAGCGATTTCCCCTTCCGCAACAATTGCCACTACAATAGCGAAGGCGTTTCCTGCGTAGTGCCGCCCGGCCACTACTTCGTGATGGGCGACAACCGCGACGACTCGATGGACAGCCGCTACTGGGGCTTCGTGCCGGACCGGAACATCGTCGGCAAGGCGTTTTTCATCTGGTTCAATTTCAGCGATCTGAAGCGCATCGGGCCGTTCAAATAGGTGACAACATGAAAGCTTCGCTGAAGCGACAACGGGGCATCACGCTGACCAGGCTGATCGTGGTCGGTCTGCTGCTGGTGCTCGTGGTCATCGGCGCTATGAGGATTCTGCCGGACGTCACCGACTATTACACCATCCTCAAGGACGCCAAGGCCACGGCCCGCGATCCGGACTTGCGCAATGCTCCGGCGGCGGAAGTGCGCAAGGCGTTCGACCGGCGCATCCAGATCGACAGCGTCACCGACATCAGCGGCAGCGATCTCGACATCAGCAGGGACGGCAACGGCATCGCGATCGCCTTCGCCTATACGAAAAAGATCCGACTCGCCCCCCACGTCAGTCTCGTGATCGACTTCGAGGGCAATACTTCCGGCGCCAAGTAATGCAGACCGAGCGGCTCGAACGCGCCCTGGGGCATACCTTTTCCAGCCGCGACCTGCTGCGCCAGGCGCTGACCCATCGCAGCCACGGTGCCGCGCACAACGAGCGGCTCGAGTTCCTCGGCGACAGCATCCTGAACTTCGTCATCGCGGCGCTGCTGTTCGAGCGCTTCGGCGCCCTGCGCGAAGGCGACCTGTCGCGGCTGCGCGCCAGTCTGGTGCGCAAGGAGGCGCTGGCCGAGATCGCCCAGTCGCTCTCGCTCGGCGACTACCTGTTGCTGGGCGAGGGCGAGCAGAAGAGCGGCGGCCACCGGCGCCCCTCGATCCTCGCCGACACCGTCGAGGCGTTGCTCGGCGCGGTCTATCTCGACGCCGGTTTTCTCCGGGCCGAGCAGATCATCGCCGGTCTCTACGGGCGACTGCTCGCGCAGATCGAGCCGGGGGGCGCGGCCAAGGACCCCAAGACGGCGCTGCAGGAAATCCTTCAGTCGCGCCACCTGGCGCTGCCGGATTATTCCCTGCGGGCGACGCGGGGCGAGGCGCACGCCCAGGAGTTCGAGGTGGAGTGCCGGGTGCCGGCGCTGGCCATCTGCACCGTCGGCACCGGCGCCAGCCGGCGCGCCGCCGAGCAGGCAGCGGCGGCGCGCGCCGCGCTGCTGATCGCGCCATGAGCGGCGGCTTCCGTACCGGCACCCTGGCCGTCGTCGGCCGGCCCAACGTCGGCAAGTCGACCCTGGTGAACCGCCTGGTCGGACAAAAGCTCAGCATCACCTCGAACAAGCCGCAGACCACCCGCCATCGCATCACCGGCATTCTGACCACCGACGAATGTCAGTACGTCTTCGTCGATACCCCGGGCTTCCAGACCCGGCACCCCGGCGCCCTGAATCGCGTCATGAACCGCAGCGTGACCCAGGCGCTCGCGGCGGTCGATGCCGTCATCTGCGTCGTCGAAGCCGGCCGCTTCGGGCCGGCCGATCGCGCCATCGTCAAGCTCCTGCCGCCCGGACGCCCGGTGCTCCTGGCCATCAACAAGATCGACCGCCTGAGCGACAAGACTGAACTCCTGCCCTTCATCGCCCAGATGGCGCAGGTCTTTCCCTTCGCCGAGATCGTGCCGATCTCCGCCGAGAAGGGCGAGGGCACCGACGATCTGCTCAGGACCGCGGCGAAATATCTGCCGGAGGCGCCGCCGATCTACGACGCGGACGCCATCACCGACCGCAGCGAACGTTTCCTCGCGGCCGAGCTGCTGCGCGAGAAACTGTTCCGCAACCTGGGCGAGGAGCTGCCCTACGGCATCGCGGTGGAGATCGAGCGCTTCGAGCAGGAAGGCGATCTGCGCCGCATCTTCGCGGCGATCATCGTCGACAAGGCCGCGCACAAGTCCATCGTCATCGGCCGGGGCGGGGAAAAATTGAAAACCATGTCATCCGATGCGCGCCGCGACATGGAGCAGCTCTTCGGCGGACCGGTCTATCTCGAGACCTGGGTCAAGGTGAAGAGCGGCTGGGCCGAGGACGAGCGCGCGCTGAAGTCCCTCGGCTATGAGTGAGCGATGAGCGCCCGTCAGCGCATCGACGGACAGCAGGCCTGGATCCTGCACAGCTATCCCTACAGCGAGACCAGCCTGATCCTCGACGTGCTGAGCCGGGACCACGGCCGGCTGCCGCTCCTGGCGCGCGGCGCGCGCCGGCCCCGGTCGGCGCTGCGCGGCGTGCTGCAGGCCTTCCAGCCGATCGAGATGGGCTGGTTCGGCGGCGGCGAGGTGCGCACCCTGGCGAAGGCGGAGTGGGTCGGCGGCATGCCCCTGTTGGGCGGCCCGGCGCTGATGCTCGGCTACTACTTGAACGAGCTGCTGCTCAAGCTGCTGCCGCGCGAGGATGCGCATCCCGCGCTGTTCGAGGCCTATGCCGCGAGCCTGCAGGCCTTGGCGCGCGGCGAACCCCACGAGTCGCGCTTGCGCCTGTTCGAAAAGACGCTGTTGAAGGAGTTGGGCTACGGCCTGTCGCTGGAGCGCGACGCGCTCTCGGGTCAGCCGGTGCGGATGAATGCCAGCTATCACTACCAGATCGAGCGCGGCCCGGTCGAGGTTTCGTCCGGCGAGGATGGGGCGTCTGCGCAGCGGAGCCTGCGCGGCAAGACCCTGCTCGATCTGGCCCGCGACGACTACAGCGACGCGCAGACGCTGGCGGAGAGCAAGGCGCTGATGCGCAGGCTGATCAATCACCACCTGTCCGGGCAGCCCTTGCAGTCGCGGCGGGTGTTCATCGAACTGCAGGAGCTGTGAAACGATGATCGAATTGGGCGTCAATATCGACCACGTCGCGACCTTGAGACAGGCGCGCGGCACGAGCTATCCGGACCCGATCAGGGCCGCGCTGCTGGCGGAGAAGTGTGGCGCCGACGCCATCACCCTGCACCTGCGCGAAGACCGTCGCCACATCCAGGATCTGGACGTGGAGCGACTGCGCTCGCTGCTCACCACGCGGATGAATCTCGAGGCGGCGATCACCGATGAGATGATCGCTTTCGCCTGCCGCATAAAGCCGCAGGACGTCTGCCTGGTGCCCGAGCGGCGCCAGGAGCTCACCACCGAAGGCGGCCTGGACGTCGCCGGCCATCTCGATCAGGTCACGGATGCCTGCCGGCGGCTCAAGGCGGCGGGCATCCGCGTCTCGCTGTTCATCGATCCCGAGCCCGCACAGCTCGAAGCCGCCGTGGCGGCGGCAGCGCCCGTGGTGGAACTGCACACCGGCCGTTACGCCGATGCCGCAGCGGGGAACGAGCAGGCGACGGAGCTCGCGCGCATCCGCGCCGCCGCGGCGCACGGCGCGGGGCTCGGCCTCAAGGTCAATGCCGGCCACGGCCTGCACTTCGGCAACGTCCAGGCGATCGCCGCCATACCCGAGATCGCCGAACTCAACATCGGCCACGCGCTGGTGGCGGAAGCCATCTTCATGGGCTGGGAGAACGCCGTGCTGGAGATGAAGCGGCTGATGTCGGCGGCGCGGCGATGATCCACGGCATCGGCACCGACATCGTCGCCATCAGCCGCATCGCCGCCCTCTACCAGCGGCACGGCGAGCGCGCGCTGGAGAAGCTGCTGGCGCCGGGCGAGCGCGCCGACTGCCGGGCATCTGCCCAGCCGGGACGTTTTCTGGCGAAAAGATTCGCCGCCAAGGAGGCGTTCGGCAAGGCGCTGGGCACCGGCGTGCGCGAACCGGTGCTGCTGACGGCGATCGCCGTGATTCACGACGCCCTGGGCAAGCCGGGCTTCGAGTATTCGCCGGGTTTGTCCGCGCATCTCGCCGAACTCGGCCTGATCGCCCACCTGTCGCTCTCCGACGAGGGCGACTCGGCGTTGGCCTTCGTCATCCTGGAG
>JAJZPJ010000195.1 GCA_021811225.1 Pseudomonadota bacterium | reverse complement strand
ACGGCGACATGGTCGAGATGGGCGTGCTCGATCCGACCAAGGTCACCCGCACCGCGCTGCAGAACGCCGCCTCCGTGGCCGCCTTGATGCTCACCACCGACTGCATGGTCGCCGAGCATCCGGAAGACAACAAGCCCGCGATGCCGGGCGGCGACATGGGCGGCATGGGCGGCATGGGCATGATGTAAAAGCCCCGCCGGCCAGTCGGTCCCAACCGACCTGTCCAAGAAAAAGCCCCGCGCAATGCGGGGCTTTTTTGTTTTCAGCGCCCGCTTACACCTGCGCGGTAACAGCCATGTCACAGTTAGGCGAATGACAATAGCGATTTCTATCCTGTATGCTGTAATCAAAACAATCCGCAAAGGACAGGCCTCAGGGGAAGCGACATTCCCAGCCAAACAACGAGGCCGAATATAACGGGAGAATCGCCGTGCCAATATTCGATGCCTCAGATGGCGCCATGGGTGGCCATACGAATAACGCTTTAGCCATCGGTGCCGACAGCCGGCCCCGCATCGCACGTCGAGCCGGGAATATAACGGCGGACGAACACTTTTCCCCCCACCTGATCGGGCAGGACGCGAAATTCCGCGAAGCCCTGCACACCATCCGCCGCCTAGCCAAATATGGCGCCACCGTGCTGATCCAGGGCGAGACCGGCACCGGCAAGGAGCTGGTGGCCCGGGCGATCCACTATCTGAGACCGGGCGAACAAGGGCCGTTCGTGCCCGTGCATTGCGGCGCCATTCCGGACGAGCTCTGCGAGAACGAGTTCTTCGGCCATGCGAAGGGCGCCTACACCGGCGCGCAGGAAAACAAGTCCGGCATCCTGGCCACCGCCGAAGGCGGCACCCTGTTCCTCGATGAAATCGAATGCCTATCGCCGCGCATGCAAGCGATCCTGCTCAGGGTGCTGCAAGACCATGCCTACCGCCCGCTGGGCAGCACGAAGCTCGTGCAGGGCCGCTTCCGCATCATCGCGGCCAGCAACCGCAACTTGGCCGCGATGGTGCGCACCGGCGAACTGCGGCAGGACCTGTACTACCGCCTGAGCGTGCTGAGCGTGAACTTGCCCAGCTTGCGCCAGCGGCCGAACGACATCCCCGTGTTGGCGTGCCATTTCATCGGCAAATTCGCGCGCCAATACAACATGCCCGAGAAACCCTTGAGCCCAGCCGCGCTCAAGGCGCTGACAAGCCATGCCTGGCCCGGCAACGTGCGGGAATTGGAAAACTTCATCCACCGCCAATTCCTGCTGAACGAAGGCGGCACCCTGGAATTCACCGACTCGGCACTGCTCGACGAAGCGCAGCCGATGCCTGCCGACACCCCGGTCGAACCCGATGGCCTCGCCATTCCCCAAGGCGTCGGCTTTCGCCAAGCCAAAGAAACCGTGATCGCCGAATTCGAGCGGCGCTACCTCCTCCAATTGATGCGCGATTGCGCCGGCAATATTTCCCAAGCCGCGCGCATAGCAGGCAAAGAGCGCAGCACCTTGCGCCGCCTTTTGAAAAAACACGGCGTGTCATCGCACGACGCCCAATAACGGCAGGGCATTCGCCGCCCGCCCCACCGGGGTGGGGCGGCAACACACCACCGGCGCACCTCGGCAAATGCCGCCTGCGCTCGATATCTTTCGACGACCCAATCTCTCGCCCTGGGTATTCGCCGCACCAGGCGAAGCCACTTCGCTTACGTATCCCTTTGATTTGACACGCCACTGCGCGTGGCACGCATCCTGCTAAAAGCTGGGCCTGTCTTTCTGGAGTCGACGATGGGCGACAGATCGGTGCGTGCCGCCGTGGCTGGCATCGTGCATTACCTAGGCTTCCACCCTGAAGCGCGGGATACCGCCGAGGGTATTCGGCGCTGGTGGCTGGCGGAGCGTGACGGCGAACTGTCCGATGCGGATGTGCAGGCGGCGCTCGATCAATTGCTGCAGCACGACAGGGTGACGCGCATGACCCTGCCGGACGGTACCCAGCTGTATGCGGCGAAGGTCGCTGTCATCGAGCAGCGGCTCCAGCGCGAAAGCAAGAACTAGCTCGGGAATTTCTCGGTGGCTGGGCATGGCCGCCGCGTGAATGCAACTAGGGACGGCGCCGGCATCCCGCCGGCGAGCCCGCAGATGGAGAGGGAAAACGTATGGCCACTTCTTATTACCATCCTGGGGTCTACATCGAAGAAATCCCCAGCGGCGCGAAACCCATCGAGGGCGTGTCCACAGCCGTGGCCGCGCTGATCGGCTACACCACCGAGGGGCCGATCGGCGAGGCGACCCTGGTGCACAGTTGGGACGATTACAAAGCGAACTTCGGCGAGATCCATTCCGAAACCGACGCGATGGGTTTGGCCGCCTTCCATTTTTTCCTCAACGGCGGCAAGGATGCCTATGTCGCCCGCTTGGCCCAGAACGCCGTCAGCGCCACCCTGCCCGCCGCGAAGATGAAAGGCCGGTCGGGTGGCAGCGCCGCCGCGATCAACGTGCTGGACATCAGCGCCGCCAGCGCCGGCGAATGGGGCAATGACCTGCGGGTCGAGGTGACCTCCAGCGACGGCTACCGCTTCAAGATCGAGGTCAGCCAAGTGGCAGACGGCGAGACCACCTTGCTGGAATCGTTCAGCAATCTGTCGATGGACACCTCCGACGCCAACTATGCGCTGACCGTCGTCAACGGCGGCTCCCGATACATCACCGTCGCGCTGCCTGCCGAGATCGAGGGCCACCCGACGACCTATTACCTGAAGGCCACCAGCGTCGGCGGCGACATCTCCGGCAAGGACTGGACGGCGGCAGATGAGAAGGTCGAAGAAAACATGCGCCTCACCCTCAACATCGACAACCGCGGCGCCAAGACCATCACACTGGGCGCCGGACCCGGCGGCAGCTATGACAGCGGCACCGAGGTGGCGGACGAGATCGAGGCGTTGGTCCTCGCCCTGGGCGACGACTATGCCGGTTTCACCTGCAGTTACACCGACGGCAAAATCACCCTGACCTCCGGCAGCCAGAGCGCCCGCTCTTCGGTCGTGGTCCGGCCCGGCACGCTGGCCACCCGGCTCAGTCTGGGCGTCAGTGCCGGCGGCAGCGAAACCCACGGCACTTACGACGTCGTGCCCAAGCTCATGGCCAGCGAGGAAGCATTGACCGGCGGCGACGACGGCGATGCCCCCGGTCTCGACGACTACGAAAAATTCTTCGCCAAGTTGAAGAAGGTGCGCGACGTCAACATCGTGCTGCTGCCGGGGCAGTACATGCCCAGTGACGGCACCGGCAACACCATCATCGATGCCGCCTACAGCCACTGCGAGGAAATGAAGAGCCGTATGCTGCTGGTCGACCCGCCGCCCGGCGTGGAACTGACCGACGCCTCCGCGGTATCGGGCCTGAGCCTGCCCACCTCCACTTACACCGCGCTCTACTACCCGTGGGTCAAGATCGCCAATCCCTTCTACGACCGCGACACCAACCCCAACGCCGCCACCACCCTGACCATCGCGCCGTCGGCCTTCGCTGCCGGCATCTGGGCGCGCACCGACGGCACCCGCGGCGTGTGGAAGGCGCCGGCCGGCGTCGAGGCCACGGTGCGCGGCGTTTCCGCCTTGGAATACACGGTGGAGGACGGCGACCAGGACCAGCTCAATCCGGAAGGCGTCAACTGCCTGCGCAAGCTGCCGAGCTATGGCGCCGTGGTCTGGGGCACGCGCACCCTGTCGACCAAGGCCAATCCGGAATGGCGCTACGTGCCGGTCAGGCGTACCGCGATCTACATCGAGAGCAGCCTCTTCAACGGCATCCAATGGGCGGTGTTCGAGCCCAACGATCACCGCTTGTGGTCGTCGCTGCGGGCCAATATCGGCGCGTTCATGGATGGCCTGTTCCGGGCCGGCGCGTTCCAGGGACAAAAGGCCTCCGACGCCTATTTCGTGCGTTGCGGCCTGGGCGACACCATGACCCAGGACGACATCGACCGCGGCATGGTGATCGCCATCGTCGGCTTCGCGCCATTGAAACCGGCCGAATTCGTCATCGTGCGTATCCAGCAAAAGGCTGGCCAGTCCTAAGGGGCCGGCTTTCATACGATTCAGCGAGGAGATAGCAAATGGCAGCCCCCATGTTCTCGGTCAACACCCACCGGCACGACCCCTACCGCACCTTCAAATTCCAGATCCTGATCGACGGCAAGCCCGTTGCCGGATTGAAAAAGATGGGCGCCCTGAAACGCAAGACCGAGGCGATCAAATGGCGCACTGGCGGCGACCCCAGCCGCGAGCGCATCCTGCCCGGCGGCACCAGCTATGAGCCGATCACGCTGGAACAAGGCTTGTCGCACGATCCGATATTCGAGGACTGGGCCAACCTGGTAAACAACATCGAAGGTGACGCCGCGATGTCGCTCAAAAACTTCCGCAAGGACATCGTGATCAACGTGCTCAACCTGCAAGGCCAGGTGGCGATCTCCTACAAGGTCTTTCGCGCCTGGGTGTCGGAATACCAGGCCTTGCCGGAGATGGATGCCGGCGCGATGAACGCGGTGGGCATCCAGACCCTTACTTTGCAGCACGAGGGTTGGCAGCGCGACGGCGCGGTCAGCGAACCGACCGAGTCCTGATCGGAGCCGACATGCAACTGCCCGGCGGCCTGGTGGAAGACGGCATCCGGCGGCGCGACTGCGCGTTTCGCCCGATTTCCGGCACGCTCGAACTCGCCTTGGCCGAGGCCGGCGAGACGGCCGGCAATACACCGCGCGCAGTCACGCTGGCCTTGGTCACGGCCTTGGGCCACTTAGGCGGCGAACCGGCCACGCCGCAACGCGTGGCGCAACTTTGCGTGGCCGATCGCCAATTCCTGATGCGCGAATTGGAACGACACCTGGGCCATACCGACGGCTGGTTCCAGGTGGCCTGTCGCGGCTGTGCTGCGCAGTTCGATTTCCATCTCGACTATGCCGCGCTACCGGTGCAAGAGGCCGGTGC
>JAJZPJ010000194.1 GCA_021811225.1 Pseudomonadota bacterium | reverse complement strand
CGGCCCGATGATCTCCACCACCTTCTCGTTGCCCTGGGTCGAAGGAAAGGCGAGCTTGATCTGGCCGAACACGATCAAATAGAAGCCATGCGGCGCGTCGCCCTTGTGGAACAGCATCTCGCCCTTGGTCAGGCGCTTCTCGCGCGTGCCGGCGGCGATATGGGCGAGTTGTTCGGGCGAGAGTTCGTGAAACAAGGGCAGGCGCAGGAGGATCTGCGGGATATCGAGTCGTTCTTCAGCTTGCATGGGCTACCTCCTTGGAGTTCGGAACATATCATGATTTCCGGCGCGGCGAGGCCGGGGCCGAGCTGAAATGAATACCTATCTCGCGGTCAAGTATCTGCACGTCACCTGCGTCGTCTTGAGCGGTGGCGGCTTCGCCGTGCGCGGTGTCTGGACGCTCTTCGATTCGCCGCTGTTGCGTCGGCGCTGGGTGAGGGTGCTGCCGCACGTCAACGACAGCTTGCTGCTCGGTGCGGCGATCACGCTGTGCGTGCTGGGCGGGGAATATCCGTTGGCCCAGACCTGGCTGACGGCGAAGGTGTTCGGTCTGATCGCCTATATCATCCTGGGCGCCATCGCGCTGGGCAGGGATCACGGCAGGCGCGTCCGGCTCGTCAGCGGCATCGCGGCGCTGACGGTGTTCGGCTATATCGTCTCGGTGGCGCTCACCAAGGATGCGTGGGGAATGCTGGCAGTGCTCAGATCGCTTGGTGGGTGAGCAGCGCCTTCAAGCCGGCGATGTCCAGGATGCGGATGTGCTTTTGCTGTACGGCGATGAAGCCGTCTTCCTGGAAGCGGGAGAAGGCGCGGCTCACCGTCTCGAGCTTGAGACCCAGGTAGGAGCCGATCTCGTCGCGGGTCATGCGCAGATGGAACTCGGCCGGGGAATAGCCGCGCGCGGTGAAGCGTTGCGACAGATTGAGCAGAAAAGCCGCCAGCCGCTCCTCTGCGCGCATCGTGCCCAGCAGCATCATGACGCCGTGGTCGCGCACGATCTCCCGGCTCATCACCTGATGAAAGTGACGTTGCAGCGCCTGGATCTCGCGCGACAGATGTTCGAGGTGGGCGAAGGGGATGACGCAGATCTCGCTGTCTTCGAGTGCCACGGCGTTGCAGGTGTGGGTCTCGCCGCTGATGCCGTCCATGCCGAGGATTTCGCCGGCCATCTGGAAACCGGTGACCTGGTCGCGGCCGTCTTCGAGCAGCACGTCGGTCTTGAAGAAACCGCTCCTGATCGCGTAGATCGCCTCGAAGCCCTCGCCGGCACGGTAGAGGTGCTGCTGGCGTTTGAGCCTGCGGCGGACGCCGACCATGCTGTCGATCTGCTCGATCTCGTCTTCGGAGAGACCGTAGGGCAGACACAGCTCGCGCAGATTGCATTGCGAGCAGGCCGCCTTGAGCGTGCTCAGCGTCAACGGTATGATGCTCTGGTTAGGTTTGTGCATGGTCGGTCGAGTCGGGTAGCCGTTTGATTTGTGTCAACACGCCGAGCGCAAGATCACATCATCATAAGCTATGGCGCATTGGCACCATTTACCGGAAAAAGATGGCTACTTCCTTTCAAGAGCTTATTTTCGATCCGCAGGTCATCCGTCGCTTCGACGTCAGTGGCCCGCGGTATACCTCCTATCCGACCGCCGACCGCTTCGTCGAAGCCTTCGACGCTGAAGCCTACCGGCTCTGGCTCGGCCGCCGCACCATCGGGGGCATCAGCAGACCACTTTCATTATACGTCCATATCCCCTTCTGCAACACCATCTGCTATTACTGCGCCTGCAACAAGATCATCACCAAGGATCACGGCCGCTCCGCCAAGTATCTCAAGTACCTGGCCAAGGAACTGAAGATGCAGGCAGCCGCGCTCGAGGGCAGCCACGAGGTGGTGCAGCTGCACTTCGGCGGCGGTACGCCGACCTTTCTCTCGAACGACGAACTGCGCCAACTGATGGCGTCGATCCGCGAGCACTTCCAGCTGGTGCCCAACGGCGAATATTCGATCGAGGTCGATCCGCGCAAGGTCGATGCCGAGACCGTGGCGCTGCTGGCCGAGCTCGGTTTCAACCGGATGAGCGTGGGCGTCCAGGATTTCGATCCGGCGGTGCAAAAGGCGGTCAACCGCATCCAGAGTCTGGCGGAAACGCACCTGGTGATCGAGGCGGCGCGCGCCAGCGGCTTCAAGTCGGTGAGCGTGGACCTGATCTACGGCTTGCCCAAGCAGAACGTGATCAGCTTCAACCACACTCTGGAGGAGGTCATCGGGCTCTCGCCGGATCGCCTCTCGATCTACAACTACGCGCATCTGCCGCGGCTGGCCAAACCGCAGCGGCGCATCAACGAATCCGAGCTGCCCTCGCCGGACGCCAAGCTGCAGATCCTGCAACTGGCGATCCGTCGGCTCACCGATGCCGGCTACGTCTTCATCGGCATGGACCACTTTGCCAAGCCCGACGACGAACTCACCGTAGCCCAGCGCCAGGGCCGTCTGCACCGCAATTTTCAGGGTTATTCGACCCACGCCGAGGCCGACCTGATGGCCTTCGGCGTCTCCGCCATCAGCAAGGTCGGGCCGAGCTATTGCCAGAACTACAAGACCATCGAAGAGTATTACGACGCGCTCGACCGCGACGTGCTGCCGGTGATGCGCGGCATCGAGCTGACTCCGGACGATCTCTTGCGCCGTTCGATCATCCAGGCGCTGATGTGTCATTTCGCGCTGTCGATCGAGTCGATCGAGATCGCCCACCTGATCGATTTCAAGTCCTACTTCGCGGTCGAGCTCGCCGATCTCGCCGAGATGGCGAAGGCTGACTTGCTGAGCATCGACGACCAGTGGCTCAATGTCCTGCCACGGGGCCGGATGCTGGTGCGAAACATCGCCATGGTCTTCGACCGCTACTTGCGCGGCGACCGCGAGCGGGCGCGCTATTCGAAGGTCATTTAGTACCCTCTTGGGGTGCCGGCGCCTGCAATGCCCGATACCGGTTTCATCGCCGTTTTCCTCATCGGTCTCCTGGGCGGTACCCATTGCCTGGCGATGTGCGGCGGCATCGTCGGCGCGCTGACCGTGTCCTCGCCCGGGCAGCGGCCTCCCTGGAGGCTCAGCCTCGCCTACAACGCCGGCCGCATCATCAGCTACGCCGCGATCGGCGCGGTGCTGGGCGGGCTCGGCAGCTTCGGTCTGTTGCTCAATCATCTGCTGCCGGTGCAGATGGCGCTGTACGTCGCCGCCAACCTGATGCTGCTGGCCCTCGGTCTGTACCTCTGCGGCGTCACCCGGGCGCTGGCGTTCACCGAGCGCATCGGCCAGCGGCTGTGGGCCCGGATTCAGCCGCTGACGCGGCGCTACCTGCCGGCCAGGCGTGCGGCGCAGGCGCTGCCGCTCGGACTGCTGTGGGGTTTTCTGCCCTGCGGCATGGTCTATAGCGTCGCCACCCTGGCGCTGCTCTCGGGCGGCGCGGCGCGCGGCGCGGCGCTGATGCTGACCTTCGGTCTGGGCACGCTGCCCAATCTGCTCGCCGCCAGCTTCCTGCTCGCCCGTTTCTCGCACGTGCTGCATGGGGCCCGCCTGCGCTTGACCTCCGGCGTCCTGGTGCTGGCCTTCGGCATCCTCGGCCTGTTCAACGCCACCACGCTGGGCGGCCGCCTGTGGGCGGGTCTGGTCTGCCACGTGTAACATCCGACGATGGATACCGCCGCCGAAGAAACTGCGCACAGCCGCGACAAGACGATCGATCTGCCGATCGCCGGCATGACCTGCGCCGCCTGCTCGGCGAGAATCGAGAAGACCCTGAACCGGATGCCGGGGGTCGAGGCCAGCGTCAATCTCGCCTCCGAGCGCGCCCAGATCCGCTTCGACGAGCCGGTCACGGCCAAGCAACTGGTCGATGCGATCAAGAAGACCGGCTACGACGTGCCCCGGCAGACCCTGGTGCTGTCGCTCTCGGGCATGACCTGCGCCGCCTGCGCGGCGCGCATCGAGACCGTGCTGAACCGGCTGCCCGAGGTCGAGGCGACGGTCAACCTCGCCGCCGAGAGAGCCCACGTGCGCTATACGCCGGGTCTGGTCGATGTCGATGCGATCATCGCCGCGGTCAAGCGCGCCGGCTATTCGGCGACCGTGTCGAGCGGCGAGGGCCGCGCCCAGGAGAAGGCCAGGAAGCTCGCGCTCTACCGCGAAGAGTTGCGCCGCTTCTGGTTCTCGGCGCTCTTGACGGCGCCGCTCCTGGTACAGATGGCGCTGATGTTCGGCGGCGGCGACGGACACGAGGAAGTGCTGCCGCGCGTAGTACAACTTCTCTTCGCCACGCCGGTGCAGTTCTGGATCGGCCGACGCTTCTACCAGAGCGCCTGGAATGCGCTCAGGGGGGGCAGCGCCAACATGGACGTGCTGGTCGCGCTGGGCACCAGCATGGCCTACTTCTACAGCCTGATCGTGACCCTGGCGGGCCTCCACCAGCAGCACGTCTATTTCGAGGCTTCGGCGATGATCATCACCCTGGTGCTCGCCGGCAAGCTCCTCGAAGCCCGCGCCAAGGCCGGCACCACCGCGGCGATCGAGGCGCTGATCCGGCTGCAGCCGCAGACCGCGTGGGTCGAGCGCGACGGCCAGTTGCTGGAGGTGCCAGTCGGCACCCTGGTGCCCGGCGACGTGTTCATCGTGCGTCCCGGCGAGAGCGTGCCGGTGGACGGCGAGGTGCTCGAAGGCCAATCCACATTGGTCGAGGCGATGCTCACCGGCGAGAGCCTGCCGGTGGCCAAGAATCCCGGCGACAAGCTGTTCGCCGCCACGGTGAACGGAGCGGCGCTGCTCAAGGCTCGCGCCACCGGGGTGGGCAGTCATACCCTGCTCGCCGGCATCATCCGCCTGGTGGAGCAGGCGCAGGGCTCGAAGGCGCCGGTGCAGCGGCTCGCCGACCGCGTCGCCGCGGTGTTCGTGCCGGCGGTGTGCGCCGTCGCCCTGGTCACCTTCCTCGGCTGGTGGGGCATCGGCCACGATTTCGCCCAGGCGCTGATCAACGCCGTCGCCGT
>JAJZPJ010000193.1 GCA_021811225.1 Pseudomonadota bacterium | reverse complement strand
GGGGCTGGCCGTTGCTCGTTGCCCCCGCAACCTCTTGAATCTTCCGCCTTGGCTCGGCCGGCGGCCATGAAGATCGCGGTGCTCGGCGCCGGTGCCTGGGGTTCCGCCCTGGCCATCAGTCTGTCTAGCCGTCACGAGATCGCGCTGTGGGTGCGCGACCCCGTACAAGTCGAACTGCTGCGCGCGCAGCGCGAGAACGAGCGCTATCTGCCGGGCTTTGCCCTGCCCGAAGCGGTGACTATCTCCGGCGATTTTTCCGCCACCGTCAGGGCCGTCGAACTGGCGCTGGTGGCGGTGCCGCTCTCCGGTCTGAGACCCACCCTGGCGGCATTGCGCGAGACCGCGCCGAGCTTGCCCTTCCTGTGGCTGTGCAAGGGATTGGAGGCGGGCAGCGGGCTGTTGCCCCACCAGGTCGCGGCAGAAGAAATGCCGGGCGATGTGCCGTCCGGTGCCCTGACCGGGCCGAGCTTCGCCCAGGAGGTGGCGCGCGGACTGCCGACCGCGCTGTGCCTCGCCACCAGCGATGCGCGCTTCGCCCATCGCTGGGTGCACGCCCTGTCCGGCCCGCGTCTGCGCCTATACGCCAACGACGACGTCGTCGGCGCCGAGATCGGCGGCGCGGTCAAGAACGTGCTGGCAATCGCCGCGGGCATCTCCGACGGTCTGGGGCTCGGCAACAACGCGCGCGCGGCGCTGATCACCCGCGGTCTGGCGGAGATCACCCGGTTCGGGATGGCGCTGGGCGGCAGGCGCGAGACCTTCATGGGGCTGGCGGGCATGGGCGACTTGATCCTCACCTGCACCGGGGACCTGTCGCGCAATCGTCGCGTCGGCTTGGCGCTGGCCTCGGGCAGGCCGCTGGCGGCGATTGCCCGCGAACTGGGGCATGTGGCCGAGGGCGTGTCCAGCGCGCAGGAAGTGGCGCGGCGGGCCGCGACGCTGGGCGTCGACATGCCGATCACCCGCGCCGTCTGCGCCGTGCTCGCCGGCACCATGACGCCGGACCTCGCTGTGGAGCAATTGATGGGGCGCGACCCGAAGGACGAATGAGCGTTCCGGCTGGTATCAACCGCCGCCAGCAAAGTCCATCTGCCGCCAGGCCTCGAAGGCCACCACCGCCACCGTGTTGGAGAGATTGATGCTGCGGTTGCCCGGCCTCATCGGCAGCCTCAGCCTGCGCGCGGGATCGATTCCGGCCAGGATGTCGTCGGGCAGGCCGCGCGTCTCCGGGCCGAACAGGAAAGCGTCGTCGGGCCGGTAGTGCGGGCCGTCATGGCGCACGCTGCCGCGCGTCGAGAGCGCGAACAGGCGCCGCTCGCCGAGCGTCGCCAGGCAGGCTGCCCAGTCCTCATGGACGCGAACCTCGGTGAGTTCGGCATAGTCCAGGCCGGCGCGGCGCAATCGCGCTTCGCTCAGATCGAAACCGAGCGGCTTGACGAGATGCAGGCGGGCGCCGACATTGGCGCACAGGCGGATGATGTTGCCGGTGTTGGGCGGAATTTCCGGCTGATAGAGAACGATGGCGAGCGTCATGCGCAATCAGGGCTTCAGTGTCCGCGCCACGACCCAGTTGCTGACCCGGCGGGCGCCGCACTTTTTCAGGATGCGGGCGAACTCGTTCAGCGTCGCGCCGCTGGTCATCACGTCGTCGATCACCAGCACCGATTTCCCGGTCAGATCCTGGCGGCACTCGAAGGATCCGCGCACGTTGTTCTGCCTGGCCCGCCAGGGCAGGCTGGTCTGCGGCGCGGTGTCCTTGATGCGAACGCAGTTCCCGATGGCCAGCGGCAGGCCGAGCGTGCGCGCGAGCGGCCTGGCGATCTCCAGCGCCTGGTTGAAGCCGCGCTCCCTCAGGCGGCGCGCCCCTAGCGGCAGCGCCAGTATCAGTTCGCCGTCCGGTCGGGCGCCGGCTAACAAGGCACGGGCAAACCACGGCGCCAGCGCCAGGCGCTGCCGGTACTTGAGCGCTTGCACCAGGCGGTCGAGCGGAAAGCCGTAACGGAAGCCGGCGACGGTGGCATCGAAATGCGGCGCCTGCGCGAGGCAACTGCCGCAGACCGCTCCGGCCGTTGAGGGCAGCGCACAGACCGGACATACGCCGTGCGGCAGTCGCGGCAGGGCAGCGGCGCAGTCGCGGCAGAGCAGCGCCGTGCCGGACTTGGCGCCGCAGAGCAGACAGTCCTGCGGCAGGAGCGCCGCGCCCATGCTCCGGAGTATCGCTGCCGTGGCGCGATAAATTGACAAGCGCAGCCCCTTCGTTGATGATCTGCCCTCCGCATTTTACGCTCCCCAGACCGAGTTCCGCCCATGCCAGCCATAGCCAAAAAACCAGACCCGTCCCCCAGAAAGTGGCGCACCGAGGAGATCGAGGCGCTGTTCGCACTGCCTTTCAACGATCTCATCTACCGCGCACAAGAGGTGCACCGCGCGCATTTTGACGCCAATGCCGTGCAGCGTTCGACCCTGCTCTCGATCAAGACCGGGGGTTGCTCGGAGGACTGCGGCTATTGTTCGCAATCGGCGCGGCACGACACCGAAGTCGAGCGCGAGTCGCTGCTGTCGCTCGAAGAGGTCGTCGCCGCGGCCACGGCTGCCCGCGAGCAAGGCGCCAGCCGCTTCTGCATGGGCGCCGCCTGGCGCGGACCGAAGCAAAAGGATCTGGAACAGGTGAGCGCCATGGTGCGCGCGGTCAAGGACCTCGGCATGGAAACCTGCGTCACCCTGGGCATGCTGCAGCAGGGCCAGGCCGAGCAGTTGAAGGCGGCCGGACTGGATTACTACAATCACAATCTCGACACCGCCCCGGAATTCTACGCTCAGGTGATCACCAGTCACTGCCAGGAAGACCGCTTCGACACGCTGGCCAAGGTGCGCGACGCCGGCATCAACGTCTGCTGCGGCGGCATCGTCGGCATGGGCGAGAGCCGCCGCGTCCGCGCTGCGCTGGTCGCGGAGTTGGCCAATATGGATCCCCCGCCGGAGTCGGTGCCGATCAATCATCTGGTGGCGATTCCCGGCACGCCGCTGGAGAACGCGGCTGCCCTCGATCCCTTCGAATTCGTCCGCACCATCGCCTGCGCCCGCATCGCCATGCCGCGAAGCATGGTGAGGCTGTCCGCCGGACGCGAGCAGATGTCCGACGAATTGCAGGCGCTGTGTTTTCTGGCCGGCGCAAATTCGATCTTCTACGGCGACAAACTGCTCACCGCGGACAACCCCGAGGCCGGGCACGACGAGAAACTCTTTGCCCGCCTGGGCCTCAAGGCGATGTGAGCCGGACGACGGGGCCGCGGTGAGGCGGGCGTTTTCCCTCGCCGCACAGAGCTACGACGCGGCCGCGGTGCTCGCGCGCGAGACCGGTCTGCGCCTGGCTGAACGTCTCGATCTGGTGCGCATTGCGCCGGCGCGGCTTGCCGACATCGGCTGCGCCACCGGCGACGGCCTGCGCCAGTTGCAGCGGCGTTATCCCGCGGCCCTGCCGCTGGCCGTCGATTCGGCGGCCGCCATGCTCGCGCAGGTGAAGGCGCGCGCCTCGCTGCCCCAGCGCTTGCTGGGACGCGCCCCCTGCCCGATCAATGCCGACGTGCGCGCCCTGCCGCTGGCAAGCGGATCGCTGGGCCTGGCTTGGTCGAATCTGATGCTGCACTGGCTCGACGAGCCCTTGCCGGCATTTCGGGAACTCAATCGCGTGCTCGAGGTAGGCGGTCTGTTGATGTTCTCGATGCTCGGCCCCGACACCCTGAAGGAATTGCGCGCCGCCTGCGCGGATGCCGGCGTCGCCGCGCCCTTGCGCAACTTCCGTGACATGCACGACGTCGGCGACGCGTTGCTGGCGGCGGGTTTCGCCGATCCGGTGATGGACATGGAGATGGTGACCTTGACCTACCGGACGGCGCGAGGTCTGCTGGCCGATCAGCGGCATCTGGGGGTGCGCGACGGACTCCTGGGGCGGCTGCCCTGGCGGGACTGGCGCAAGGCGTTCGCCGCTTACGCCGCTCGGCGCATCGATGGCCGCTTGCCGGCGAGCTTCGAGATCGTCTACGGCCATGCCTGGAAGGCGCAGCCCAAGACGACCGCCGACGGCCGCGCGATCGTCCGCTTCGAGACCCGGGCGACTACTGTTTCGCCACGATCGTGAATGTCCTGACCGGCTTTCCCCCGGACAACTGGCGTTGTCGTTCCTGTTCGCGCCAGAATGCGCGCACCAGCAGCAGCAGGAAGAGCAGCGCGGCATAGATCGCCGGCAAGGTGACGTCCAGCTTCACCAGCCACCAGTAGTGCAGGACGGCGAAAATGGCGACGGTATAGATCGATCGGTGCAGCTGTTGCCAGCGTCTGCCGCCAAGGCGCCTGATCATGGCGTTGCTGGAGGTGACGGCGAGCGGTACGAGCAGAATGAAGGCGGCCATGCCGACGGTGATGAAGGGCCGCTTGACGATATCCTTGGCGATCGCCTGCCAGTCGAAGAACTGATCGAGCCAGAGGTAACTGAAGAGATGCAGCAGGGCGTAAGCGAAGGCGAACAGGCCGAGCATCCGGCGCAGCCGCAACAGCCAGTGCCAGCCGAGAACTTTGCGCAGCGGTGATACCGTCAGCGTGATCAGCAGGAAGTTGAGCGTCCAGGTGCCCAGCGAACGCTGGATGAACTCGATCGGGTTGGCCCCCAGCGCGTCCTGCCATGCGCCCCAGGCCAGGCGCATCAGCGGCAGCAGGCAGAGAACGAACAAGATCGCCTTGATCGCCCCGATCTGTCGCCCCGAGGGCTGCTTCGCCATCAGAAATATTTCCGCAAGTCCATGCCGGCGTAGAGCTGCGCCACCTGGTCGCCGTAGCCGTTGAACAGCAGCGTCTTTCTCTTAAAGAATTCGCCGATGCGCCGCTCGGTCGCCTGCGACCAGCGCGGATGGTCGACCGCGGGATTGACGTTGGAATAGAAGCCGTATTCGTTGGGGGCGGCTTTCATCCAGGCGGTTTGCGGCTGGCGATCGGTCAGGCGGATTTTGACGATGGACTTGGCGCCCTTGAAGCCGTACTTCCAAGGCACCACCAGGCGCAACGGGGCGCCGTCCT
>JAJZPJ010000192.1 GCA_021811225.1 Pseudomonadota bacterium | reverse complement strand
TTCCCTCCCGCCGCCGGAACCTGAGCGGCGGGGCGGTAGAGGCGGCGCCGCCCTTGCCCCGGCGAACGATGCCCCAGGCCGGAACGCCGCTGCTCGAGGTGCGGGGCGCGAAGAAGCGGTTCGGCGGTCTGCTCGCGAACAACGACATGAACCTGGAGGTGAGCGCCGGGGAGGTGCTGGCGCTGATCGGCCCCAATGGCGCCGGCAAGAGCACCATGTTCAACCTGATTTCAGGCCTCCTGCCGCTGACCGCGGGCGAGATCCGCTTTCTCGGCGAGCGGGTCGACGGCCTGAGCTCGCGCAGGATCGCCCGTCTCGGCATGAGTCGTACCTTCCAGCACGTGCGCCTGATGCCGACGATGACCGTGCTGGAGAACGTCGCCATCGGCGCCCATATGCGCGGAAGCAGGGGGGTGGTGGCTGCCGCGCTGCATCTGGAGCGGCGCGAGGAGCGGCGCCTGCTGGCCGAGGCGGCGCGCCAGATCGAGCGCGTCGGTCTAGCTGCGCACATGTTCGAGCCGGCCGGCAGCCTGGCCCTAGGCCAGCAGCGCATCCTCGAAATCGCCCGGGCGTTGGCCTCAGACCCTTGCCTGCTGCTGCTCGACGAACCGGCCGCGGGTCTGCGCTACCTGGAGAAGCAGGCGCTGGGCGAACTGTTGCGCCGCTTGCGGGCCGAGGGCATGGGCATACTCCTGGTCGAGCACGACATGGATTTCGTCATGGGGCTGGCCGACCGCGTGGTGGTGATGGAATTCGGTGAAAAGATCGCGGCGGGTCTGCCGGAAGAGGTGCAACGCGATCCGGCGGTGCTCGAAGCCTACCTCGGAGGTGTCGAGTGAACGCGCAACCGGTACTCGAAGTCAAGGATCTGTGCGTCGCCTACGGCAAGGTCGAAGCCCTGCATCGCGCCAGTTTGCGCGTCGACGCCGGCCAGATCGTCACGGTGATCGGCCCCAACGGCGCCGGCAAGACCACCATGCTCTGCGCCATCATGGGCCTGCTCGGTCGCAGCCAGGGCCGGATAGCCTTCTTGGGCCGGGAACAGGACGCTGTCGAAGTCGAACGCATGGTGGCGCTGGGCATGAACCTGGTGCCGGAGCGGCGCGAGCTGTTCGGCGAGATGAGCGTCGAGGACAATCTGCTGCTCGGCGCCTTCATGAGCTACCGCAGGGGCCGGCGCGATCAGAACGAAGTCATGGAGGAGGTGTTCCGGATTTTTCCGCGCTTGAAGGAGCGCCGGGCGCAGCAAGCCGGGACGCTCTCGGGCGGTGAGCGGCAGATGCTTGCGGTGGGCAGGGCCCTGATGGGCAAACCCAAGCTGCTGATGCTGGACGAACCCAGCCTCGGATTGGCGCCGCTGGTGGTGCGCGAGATCTTCCGGGTCATCGCCGACCTGAAGCAGGCGGGCGTCGCCATCCTGCTGGTCGAACAGAATGCCCGCGCGGCGTTGCAGATCGCCGATTACGGTTACGTCCTGGAGACCGGCGAGATCGTCCTCGAGGGGCCCAGCGCCGACCTGATCGGCAACCCCAAGGTGGTCGCGAGCTATCTCGGCCTGGGCGGCAAGCGCTGACGTTCCACGTGAAACCGCCCCGGCGGTTTCACGTGGAACCGGCGCCTGTGATTATCCGGACGGGTGGCGTATCATTGCGCCTCATTCGTTTCGGCCGTAGCGATGCTGTATCCCACCCGTTTCGACGTCATCGTCATTGGCGGCGGCCACGCCGGCACGGAAGCCGCGCTCGCCAGCGCGCGGGCCGGCGCCCGGACCTTGCTGCTGACCCACAACATCGAGACGCTCGGCCAGATGTCCTGCAATCCGTCGATCGGCGGCATCGGCAAGGGCCACCTGGTCAGGGAGGTGGATGCGCTGGGCGGCGCCATGGCCGCCGCCACCGACGAGGCCGGCATCCAGTTCCGCATCCTCAATTCGAGCAAGGGGCCGGCGGTGAGGGCCATCCGCGCCCAGGCGGACCGGATCCTCTACAAGGCGGCGATCAGGCGGCGCCTGGAGAATCAATCCGGGCTGACCCTGTTCCAGCAGGCGGTCGACGACCTGCTGGTGTCGGGCGAGAGGGTCAGCGGCGTCGTCACCCAGCTCGGCATACGCTTCGAGGCCCGGGCGGTGGTGCTCACCGCCGGCACCTTCCTCGGCGGCCTGGTGCACGTCGGGCTCAGCAACTACCATGCGGGGCGGGCCGGCGATCCGCCGGCGATCTCCCTGGCGCAGCGGCTGCGGGAGTTGCGTCTGCCCGTCGGGCGACTGAAGACCGGCACGCCGCCGCGCCTCGACGGCCGCAGCATCGACTATGCGCAGCTGGAAATCCAGCCCGGCGACGACCCGGCGCCGGTCTTTTCCTTTCTCGGCCGGCCCGAGCAGCATCCGCGCCAGGTGCCTTGCTGGATCACCCACACCAACGTCCGCAGCCACGAGATCATCCGCGCCGGACTGGACCGTTCGCCGATGTTCACCGGCGTGATCGAGGGGGTCGGACCGCGCTACTGTCCCTCGATCGAGGACAAGATCCACCGTTTCGCCGGCAAGGACAGCCATCAAATCTTCCTCGAACCGGAAGGTCTCGACACCCACGAGGTCTATCCTCAGGGGATCTCCACCAGCCTGCCCTTCGACGTGCAACTGGCGCTGGTGCGCAGCATGCGCGGCCTGGAGAACGCCCACATCCTGCGCCCGGGCTACGCCATCGAGTACGACTACTTCGATCCGCGCAAGCTCAAATCCTCGCTGGAGACCAAGTCGATCGCCGGCCTGTATTTCGCCGGCCAGATCAACGGCACCACCGGCTACGAGGAGGCCGCGGCGCAAGGCCTGCTGGCCGGCGTCAATGCCGCGCGAGACGCTCAAGGCGAGGAACCGTGGTGCCCGCGCCGCGACCAGGCCTATCTCGGCGTCCTGGTCGATGACCTGATCACCCGCGGCGTCGCCGAACCCTACCGGATGTTCACCAGCCGCGCCGAGTACCGTCTGTCGCTGCGCGAGGACAACGCCGACTTGCGCCTGACCGAGATCGGCCGGGGCCTGGGCCTGGTCGACGATGCCCGCTGGGCGGCGTTCTGCGCCAAGCGGGAGGCCGTCGAGCGCGAGCGCGCAAGGCTCAACGACACCTGGGTCAATCCGCGCCTGGTCGGGCCGGCCGATGCCCAGCGCGTGCTCGGCCAGCCGCTGGAGCGGGAGTATCGCCTGCTGGACCTGTTGCGCCGGCCCGGGGTGGACTACCGGACTTTGATGACCCTGCCCGGCGCCGGCGAGGCGGTCGCAGACGGCCAAGTGGTCGAGCAGGTCGAGATTCAGGCCAAATACCAGGGCTACGTCGACCGTCAGCGCGAGGAGGTGGCCAAAAGCCGGGCCAACGAGACTCTGCGCCTGCCCGCCGACATCGACTACGGCGAGGTCCATGGCCTGTCGATCGAGGTGCGCCAGCGGCTCGCTCAATACCGCCCGGAGACCCTGGGCCAGGCTTCGCGCGTGCAGGGCGTCACCCCCGCCGCGATCTCGCTGTTGCTGGTGCATCTCAAACGGCGCTCCCTGCGGCAGGGCGCATGAGCGGCCAGGAACGACTCCGCGCCGGCATCGATGCGCTGGCCCTGGACCTGGGCGCCGAGGCGGAGGCTAAGCTGCGGTGCTATCTCGGACTGCTGGCGAAGTGGAATCGCACCTACAACCTCACCGCGGTGCGCGACGAAGCGGAGATGGTGGCTGTGCATCTGCTCGATTCCTTGGCCGTGCTGCCCCATCTTGGGAACATTTCGTCGCTGGCCGATGTCGGCAGCGGCGCCGGCCTGCCCGGCATCCCGCTGGCGCTGGCGCGGCCGGAATTGCAAGTCACTCTGATCGAGAGCAGCCACAAGAAGGCCAGCTTCCTGCAGCAGGCGAAGATCGAATTGGAGCTGGCCAACGTGGGCATTCACTGCGGCCGGGTGGAGCAGGCGACGGGGCTACCGCCATTTGATGCGGTGATTTCCCGGGCGTTTTCCGAGCTCGCGGAATTCGTGCGTCTGGCCGGCCATTTGCTGGCGCCGGGCGGGCGCCTCATGGCCATGAAGGGCCTCTTGCCGCAGGGGGAAATCGAGCGTCTGCCGGACGGCTGGCGTCTGGCCCGAGTCCTGCCGCTGGCCGTGCCGGGACTGGCCGCCCAGCGGCATCTGATCGTAATCGAAAGGGCGTAAGGACATGCACATTTTCGCGATCGCCAACCAGAAGGGCGGCGTCGGCAAGACCACCACGACGGTCAATCTCGCCGCGGCGCTCGCCGCCGCGGGCCAGCGCACGCTCTTGGTCGATCTCGACCCGCAGGGCAATGCCACGATGGGCAGCGGCATCGATAAGCGCGCGCTCACCAATACCGTCTATCAGGTGCTGCTCGGCCTGGCTACGTTGGCCCAGGCGCGGGCCGTCTCGCCCTCGGGAGGGTTCGACCTGCTGCCGGCGAACCGCGACCTGGCCGGTGCCGAGGTCGAAATGGTCGACCTGGAGCGGCGCGAGATGCGGCTGAAGGAAGCGCTCGCCAACCACGTCGCGGACTACGATTTCGTCCTGATCGACTGCCCCCCGTCGCTGTCGCTGTTGACCCTGAACGGCTTGTGCGCCGCGCACGGCGTGGTGATTCCGATGCAGTGCGAGTACTACGCGCTGGAAGGGCTCTCCGATCTGGTCAATACCATCAAGAAGGTGCACGCCAATCTCAACCGCGAGCTCAAGATCATCGGCCTGCTGCGGGTGATGTTCGATCCGCGCGCCACCCTCGGCCATCAGGTCTCGGCGGAGCTGGAGCAGCACTTCGGCGACAAGGTCTTCAAGACCGTGGTGCCGCGCAACGTGCGCCTGGCCGAAGCGCCCAGCTACGGCGTGCCCGGCGTGCTGTTCGACAAGGCATCGAAGGGCGCGCAGGCCTACTATGCATTTGCCAACGAAATGATCGAACGCCTCAAGACGATATAGGGAGCCACATGAATCCACCGAAACAGAAGGGGCTGGGGCGCGGCCTGGACGCCCTGCTGGCCGCCAATGCCGGCGCCGAGACGTCGCGCCAGGATACGCTCGCGGTCACCGCCCTGCAGCCGGGCAAGTACCAGCCGCGCACGCGCATGGACCAGGATTCGCTGA
>JAJZPJ010000191.1 GCA_021811225.1 Pseudomonadota bacterium | reverse complement strand
CCGCTGCCGACCTTGAGTTTGGCCACGGCGCGGCCCAGCTTCTCGGCGAAGGCGTCATAGACGCCGTCCTGCACCAGCAGGCGGTTGGCGCAGACGCAGGTCTGGCCGGCGTTGCGGTACTTGGACATGATCGCGCCCTCGACCGCGGCGTCCAGGTCGGCGTCGTCGAAGACGATGAACGGGGCGTTGCCGCCCAGCTCCAGCGACAGCTTCTTCACCGTCGGCGCGCACTGCGCCATCAGCTTGATGCCGACCTCGGTGGAGCCGGTGAAGGTGAGCTTCCTCACGGTCGGGTTGGCGGTCATCTCGCCGCCGATCGTCGGGGCGTCGCCGGTCAGCACCGAGAACACGCCGCGCGGGACGCCGGCGCGCTCGGCCAGCTCGGCCAGCGCCAGCGCCGAGAACGGCGTCTGCTCGGCCGGCTTGACCACCATGGCGCAGCCCGCGGCCAGCGCCGGTCCGGCCTTGCGGGTGATCATCGCCGAGGGGAAGTTCCACGGCGTGATGGCGGCGCAGACGCCGATCGGCTCGCGGGTCACGACGATGCGCTTGTCGGCCTGGGCCGCCGGAATCACGTCGCCGTAGACGCGCTTGCCCTCCTCGGCGAACCACTCGATGAAGGAGGCGGCATAAGCGATCTCGCCGCGCGACTCGGCCAGCGGCTTGCCCTGCTCGCGGGTCATCAGCAGCGCCAGATCCTCCTGGTGTTCGAGCATCAGCTCGAACCAGCGGCGCAGGATGCGCGCGCGCTCTCCCGCGGTCCTGGCCCGCCAGGCGGGCTGCGCCAGGCGCGCCGCCTCGATGGCGCGACGGGTCTCGGCCGCGCCCATCAGCGGCACCGAGCCCAGCACCTGACCGCTGGCCGGGTCGGTGACGGGAAAGCTTCGACCGTCGTCGGCGGCGCACCAGGCGCCGTCTAGGTAGCACTGCTGGCGAAACAGCTTGGCGTCTTTCAGCATGGACGGTTCCTCTGGAGAAAATGCCTTAGGCGGCGACTTGCTGCATGCCCTCGCGGTAAGCCGCCGCCTGTTCCTGCGCGCGCCGGGTCTCCTGCCGGGAGAGCCACAGGCTGCCGGCGAACACCGCGACCGAGACCACCGCCACGGTGATCGTGGCGATCGCATTGACGGTCGGATCCAGCCCCAGCCGGGCGCGCGACAGGATGACGATGGGCAGCGTGGTGGAGCCCGGTCCGGAGAGGAAGGCGGTGGACACCACGTCGTCCAGCGACAGGGTGAAGGTCAAGAGCCACGCCGCCAGCAGCGACTGCGCGATCAGCGGCAGGGTGACCAGATAGAACACCTGGAAGGGCTTGCAGCCCAGATCCATCGCCGCCTCCTCCAGCGACTTGTCCATCTCCAGCAGCCGCGACTGGATGACCACCGCGGCGTAGGCCATGCCCACCGAGGTGTGGCCGGCCCAGATGGTCAGGACGCCGCGGTCGGGCCAGCCGAACAGGCGCTCGCAGGTGACGAAGAACAACAGCAGCGACAGTCCGGTGATCACCTCGGGCACCACCAGCGGCGCGTTGATGTGCGCCGAGAACGCGGTCTTGCCCCAGAAGTCCTGGTAGCGCACCATGGCGAAGGCGGCGAGCGTGCCCAGCAGCACCGAGGCGGTGGCGCTCAAGAGCGCTATCCTGAGCGACAACTTGAAGGCGTCCAGAACCTCGGTGTCGTGCGCGATGACTCCGTACCACTTGAAGGTGAAGCCGCCCCAGAGCATGACCATCTTCGAGTCGTTGAACGAATACACGATCAGGGTCACGATCGGCAGGTAGAGGAAGAAGTAGCCGGCGATCAGCCAGGCCTTGCCCAAGCGGCTAGTCATCGCTCATACCCCTCTGACGCCGCCGGTATCGGCCCGGTAACGGTAGAAGATCGCCAGCGGTACCAGGATCAGCATCACCATGGAGACCGCCACGGCCGAGGCCATCGCCCAGTCGTTGTTGCTGAAGAATTCGTCCCACAGCACGCGGCCGATCATCAGGGTGCTGGGGCCGCCGAGCAGTTCGGGGATGACGTACTCGCCCATGCTCGGAATGAACACCAGCATGGCGCCGGCGATGATGCCGTTCTTCGACAGCGGCACGGTCACCAGCCAGAAGGTCTGCCACGGGGTGGCGCCCAGATCCTGGGCCGCCTCGAGCAGGCGCAGATCCATCTTCACCAGGTTGGCGTAGAGCGGCAGGATCATGAACGGCAGGTAGGCGTAGACCATGCCGATGGTCATCGAGAAGGCCGTGTGCATCATCCTGATCGGCTGGTGGATCAGGTGCAGCCAGATCAGGACGTTGTTGAACACCCCCTGGTCGTCGAGCAGGCCCTTCCAGGCATAGACGCGCAGCAGGTAGGAGGTCCAGAACGGCAGCGACACCAGCATCAGCAGCGCCGGCCGCCGATTGGCCGGCGAGCGCGCCATGAAGTAGGCGAAGGGATAGCCGATCGCCAGGCAGATGAGGGTATTGATCCCGGCGAACTTGATCGACGACCAGTAGGTCTCGACGTAGAGCGGATCGCTGCCGAGGAAGAGGTAGTTCGACAGCTTGATCTTGAGATGGACCACGCCGTCTGCGTAGCTGAGCAGATCCAGGAAACGGATGCCGTCGGTCTCGGACACGCTGAGCTTCAGCACCACCAGGAAGGGCACGGTAAACAGCACGAACAGGAACAGGTAGGGAATGCCGATGACGGTGCGCCTGCCCCAGTCGTGGGTGAGTGCGTGGGCGCTGCGCCGCAGGCTGTTCGGGATGTCCATGTCCGCCTCAGGCGCCCAGCACGACCAGGGATTCCGGCTGACAGGTGGCATAGACCTCCTCGCCGCTCACGAACAGATCGCCGTTGCGCTCGCTGTGGGTGATCGCGACCTGCAGCTTCATGCCGCCGGCCAGCGTCACGCGGTAGACCGAATAGCGGCCGAAATAGCCGCTGTCCGCGATCCTGCCGGAAAAGCAGTTGCTGGCCCGATCCGCGGGCGGCTCGCGGCTCAGCTCGATCTTCTCCGGGCGCAGCGCGACGGAGACTGCCATGCCCGGGCCGCCGGTGATGCCGTGGCCGACGGTGAGCCTGCCGCCGTTGGTCGCCACGACGCAGTGATCGGGCGCGACCGCCTCGATCGTGCCGTCGAACAGATTGACGTTGCCGATGAAGTCGGCGACGAAGCGGCAGTTCGGCGTCTCGTAGATCTCGTGCGGCTGCCCGACCTGGAGGAAGCGGCCGTTGCTCATCACCGCGATCCGGTCGGCCATGGTGATGGCCTCCTCCTGGTCGTGGGTCACCAACACGCAGGTGACGCCGACCTTCTTGATGATGTTGTGCAGCTCGAACTGCGTCTGCTCGCGCAGCTTGCGGTCCAGGGCGCCCAGCGGTTCGTCGAGCAGCAGCAGCTTCGGCCGCTTGGCCAGACAGCGCGCCAGCGCGACGCGCTGCTGCTGGCCGCCGGAGAGCTGGTGCGGCTTGCGCTTGGCGTAGGGCTTCAACTGCACGATGTTGAGCATCGCCTCGACGGTCTCGGCGATCCGGTCCCTGGACATCCGGTCGCGCTTGAGACCGAAGGCGACGTTCTCGAACACGGTGAGGTGGGGAAACAGCGCGTAGGACTGGAACATCATGTTGATCGGCCGCTCGTAGGGCGGCAGTGGGGAGATCTCCGCGCCCTCGAGCTGGATGCTGCCGGCCGTCGGCGTCTCGAAGCCCGCCAGCATCCGCAGCAGCGTGGATTTGCCGCAGCCCGACGAGCCGAGCAACGCGAAGATCTCGCCCTTCCTGATGTCGATGGAGACGCCGTCGACCGCGGCGACCTCGTCGAAGCGCTTGGTCAGACGGTCGATGCGGACGAAGCTGCCGTCCCCGGTCCGGCCGGCGATGTCCCGGTGCGCAGCCTCGCCCTCCCCGAGCAAAGCCTGGTTCGTCTGCGGCATGATCAGAGACCGGTCTTGAAGGTCGTGTAGAGGCGGGTGCGGATGCGCCGGATGTCGTTGCTCACCGCTTCCGGCGGCACCATCCGGGCCAGCTCCTGCGGCGTCATGAACACCGTCTTGTCGGCGCGGATCTCGGGCCGGATGTATTTCATCGCGGCCGGCACCGGATTGGCGTAGAAGACCTTGTTCACCAGCCCGGCATTGACCTCGGGCCGGTAGATGTAGCTGATGAACTTGTAGGCATTTTCCGGGTGCGGGGCATCGACCGGGATGGCCATGGTGTCGAAGAACAGCACGGCGCCGGTCTTGGGCAGCAGCACCTTGATGTGGTTGCCGTTCTTGGCCTGCTCCGCCCGGCGCGCGGCGATGCTGATGTCGCCGTTCCAGCCGAGCACCAGGCACAGCGAGCCGCTGGCCAGATCGTTGATGTAGCCCGACGAGGAGAACTGCGCGATGTCCGGCCGGATCTTCGCCAGCATCTTGGCCGCCGCCTGGTAGTCCGCCGGGTTCTTGCTGAAGGGCGGCTTGCCGATATAGCGCAGCGCGGCCGGGAAGATCTCGTCGCCGGTGTCGAGCACCGAGATACCGCAGGACTTCGCCCTGTTGGCATACACGGGATTGAACAGCAGATCCCAGTCGTTGGCCGGCATCGGCAGATTGCCGAGCGCCGCCTTCAGCTTGTCGACGTTGATGCCCAGCGTGGTGATGCCCCACATCCACGGGACGAGGTACTGGTTGCCCGGATCGAGGGTCGCCAACTGCTTCATCACATACGGGGAGAGATTGCCGTAAGTGCTGATCTTGCTCTTGTCGAGCTTGGCGAACAGGCCGCCACCGATCTCGATCTTGGCCCAGTTGGCGGAGGGCACCACGATGTCGTAGCCGCTCCTGCCCGCGATCAGCTTGGCGAGAAGGTTCTCGTTGCCGTCGAAGGTGTCGTAGCGCACCTTGATGCCGGTCTCCTTCTCGAAATTCGCGATGGTGTCGTCGCCGATGTAGTTCGACCAGTTGTAGATGTTGAGAACCTTGGCGTCGGCAGCGAACGCGTGCGCAGCGCTGCCCGCCAGACAGAGTGCGGCGAACAGGCAGCGCAGCAGACGGCGATGCGGCTTCAAGGTGCTATCCGACATGGGGTTCCTCCGGGCTTGTGGGTGGCTTTTGGGTGGCTTGTGGGTCGCTTGTGGCTCACATCAGCCCGATATTATCGTCAAAAGTCGGG
>JAJZPJ010000190.1 GCA_021811225.1 Pseudomonadota bacterium | reverse complement strand
CCGGCTCAGTAGCCGCCCTTGCCGTAGGGCTGCGGCAGGCCGGCGACCTTGCAACCCTGCTTGGCCGGACCGATCGGGAACAGGTCGTAGAGCGCCTTGCTGTCGCAGCCCGGAATGACGTCCTCGGACACCTCCTTCAGCATCGCGCGGAAGTTCGGGGTATGGCCGTCCTCGCGGTACTTGTCGCGCAGGAAGTTGACGACCTTCCAGTGGTCGTCGGAGAGCTCGAGGCCTTCCGCGGCGGCGATCACCTGCACCGCCTCGTCGCTGAAGTCCGCTTCCAGCAGGTAGCCGTCGGCGTCGGTCTCCTTTTCCACGCCGTTGATGACATAGCTCATGGTTCTTCTCCGTTCAGGTTTTTTTCAAATAAAACTCGTGGGTGCCGCGCCCGGCCTCGACCGCGGCGTCGAGCTCGATGGTCCCGCCCTTGGCCCAGGCGCGGACATCGCTCGGGGTGCCGGGGCAGTTGCTGATGAGCAGCAACACCTCGCCCGGGCGCATCGCGTCGAGCAGCTTCTTCGCCTCGAGGATCGGGCCGGGACAGCTGACGCCGCGGATGTCCAGCGTGACGTTGACGCGACGCTTCTCGCCGCCGCCCTTCCTTATGGTGAACGCGGTCTTGCCGTCCGAACGCTTTTCGGTGGCCATGACCTCGTTGCCCGTGACCTTGGCCCAGGCGGCCAGGTCGTCGGGCGTGCCGGGGCAATCGGAGATCAGCACCAGCGTCTGGCCCGGCTGCAGGTCATCTACGACCCGCTTGGCGCCGACCAGCGGCGCCGGGCAGCTCATGCCCGAAAAATCGAGTGTTGCAACAGGGGTAGTCATCATGATCCTCGCAGGTTAAGCCGCGCCGACGGCGGTCGCCGTCTTGTGCGGAACGAAAATGCCGCAGCCGAGTTTACGCCCGTCGCCCAGGCCCGCCGTCTGCAGCCGCAGCGCATGCGCGGGCGTCAGACCGTGCAGCATCAGGCTGAAGCCGCTCACCTCTCCCGCCTCGCCGCGTATCGTGCGGGCCCGTCCGCAAATCAGGCGGGCGGCGACCTCCATCGCCGCCAGGCGTTCGCCGCAGGCGGCGACAAAGTCCTCCTCGCCGGCGCAGCCCATGGCGACCAGCGGCGAATATTGCGCCGGGCCGGGCCGCAGCCCGCGCTGGCGCGCCCGCCCGATGCGGACCGCGCCGCCCAGATCCAGTTGCAGACCGCAGAGCGCATCGGCCGCGCCCAGCCGCTCGAGCGGCAGGCGCAGCGTCAGTTGGGCGCGATGGCCGAGGTAGAGAACGCCGTCGCCGGAGCTGACGCCGGTGATCGGCATGATGCCCGCGCCGGGCTCGTCGTCGAGCCAGGGGGCGACCCGGCGCAAGGACTGCCACAGGGACAGCGCATAGTCGGGGGCAATGGTGGAACCCGAGAGCGGAAACACCAGATCGACGACCTCGGTCAAACCGATCTCCCCTCGGCCCAGGCGATCATGGCGCGGCCCCAGCGTTCGGCGCTGCCCGGATCGACGTCGAAGACGGTGAAGCGGCTGCCCTCGCGGATGCGCACCCGCAGGAGCGCCATGCCCCCTCCCTCGTACTCGATCTGCTGCAGCTCGATCGCCTGCTTGCCGATCGGCAGGACGAACTTGTCGAGACTGGTTATGTTATCCACTGCTCCTCCTTTATCGGCCGAGACTATCGCATCTCGGCCGCAGCGCCGGCCATCACCGCGTGGGCGTGGCCGGGCATACTCCCATCGGGTAGGTTTCACTACCCCCACAGGGGTGGCGCGACTACCTGCCACGGGTATGGTTTGTGCACCGCACAGATCCTTAGCATGCGTGAAGGCTTATATACACCCAACACGAGGAGACAAATCCGATGGCCAAGAAATCCCATGCCACGCCCAATCTCGACCAACTCGAGAACGGCCCCTGGCCGAGCTTCGTCACCGGCTTGAAGCACCTGGCCAAAGACAAGGACTATGTCGTCGACCTGCTCGGACACCTCGAGCACTCCTACCAGACCCGCAAGGGTTACTGGAAGGGCGGCACGGTCGGCGTCATCGGCTACGGCGGCGGCGTGATCCCGCGCTTCACCGAGATCAAGGACGCTGACAACAAGCCGATGTTCCCCGATGCCGCCGAGTTCCACACCCTGCGCATCATGCCGCCGGCGGGCATGCACTACGACACCGGCACCCTGCGCAAGTTCTGCGACATCTGGGAGAAGCACGGCTCCGGCCTGATCGCCTTCCACGGTCAGTCGGGCGACATCATGTTCCAGGGCTGCACTTCCGAGAACGTCCAGGGCGCCTTCGACGAATTGAATGAAATGGGCTTCGACATGGGCGGCGCCGGTCCCTCGGTGCGCACCTCGATGGCCTGCGTCGGCGCGGCGCGCTGCGAACAGTCCTGCTACGACGAGGGCAAGGCGCTGCGCGCCGTGGTCAATGCCACCCTCGACGACCTGCACCGGCCGGCATTGCCCTACAAGTTCAAGTTCAAGTTCTCCGGCTGCCCGAACGACTGCATGAACTCGATCCAGCGCTCGGACATGGCCGTGATCGGCACCTGGCGCGACAACATGCGCACCGACGAGGCCCTGGCCAAGAAGTGGTTCGCCAAGCACGGCATGAACGAACTGGTCAACGACGTCATCTCCCGCTGCCCGACCAAGGCGATCCAGCTGAAGGAGATCAAGTCGGTCGCCAAAGGCGCCAGCATCTCCAGCGTCGCGGTCAGCGACAGCCTGGCCCTGGAGATCGACAACAAGGACTGCGTCCGCTGCATGCACTGCATCAACGTCATGACCGGAGCCCTGGCCGCCGGCACCGACAAGGGCGCGACCATCCTGGTCGGCGGCAAGCGCACGCTGAAGATCGGCGACCTGATGGGCACCGTGGCCGTCCCCTTCCTGAAATTGCAGAACGACGAGGACTACGAGCAGCTGGTCGAACTCGGGCAGAAGATGATCGACTTCTTCGCCGAGAACGCCCTGGAGCACGAGCGTACCGGCGAGATGATCGAGCGCATCGGCCTGGTCAACTTCCTCGAAGGCATCGGCCTCGACATCGACGCCAACATGGTGTCCGCACCGCGCACCAATCCCTACGTCCGCATGGACGGCTGGGACGAGGAGGTCGCCAAGATCAACGCCAAGAAGGCTGCGGCTTAAGGCCATTAGCCAGTCTGACATCACCGGAGAGAAATTATGGCTCAAGCTCAAATCCGTCGTGCGATCGAATCCGGCGTACCGGATCACATGCCCTACCTGCATCCGAAGCTCGCCCAGAACTACGGCAACTGGAAGTACCACGACCGTCCCCGTCCCGGCGTGCTGCACCACGTCTCGCACAGCGGCGACGAGGTATGGACGGTGCGCGCCGGCACGCAGCGGCAGATGGACGTACACACCATCCGGAAGCTGTGCGACATCGCCGACCAGTTCGCGGAAGGCCGCGTCCGCTTCACCATCCGTTCCAACATCGAGTTCATGGTCGGATCGGAAGCCAAGGTGGCGCCGCTGATCGCCGCTCTGGGCAAGCACGGCTTCCCGGTCGGCGGCACCGGCAACTCGGTGTCGATGATCTCGCACACCCAGGGCTGGCTGCACTGCGACATTCCCGGCACCGACGCCTCGGGCGTGGTGAAGTCGCTGATGGACGAGCTGCACGAGGAATTCATCCGCGAGGAGATGCCCAACCGCGTCCATCTGTCCACCTCCTGCTGCGAGATCAACTGCGGCGGCCAGGCCGACATCGCCATCATCATCCAGCATACCAAGCCGCCGGTGATCAACCACGAACTGGTGGCCAACGTCTGCGAGCGGCCGACGGTGGTGGCGCGCTGCCCGGTGGCGGCGATCCGTCCGGCGATGGTCAACGGCAAGCCCTCGCTCGAAGTCGACGAGAAGAAGTGCATCTGCTGCGGCGCCTGCTATCCGCCCTGCCCGCCGATGCAGATCAACGACCCGGAGAACTCCAAGCTGGCGATCTGGGTCGGCGGCAAGAACGCCAATGCGCGCGGCAAGCCGACCTTCATGAAGATGGTGACCTCGGGCCTGCCCAACAACGCGCCGCGCTGGCCCGAAGTGGCGGCCGTGGTGAAGAACATCCTGCACGTCTACAAGGACGACGCCCGCCCCTGGGAGCGCATGGCCGACTGGATCGAGCGCATCGGCTGGCCGCGCTTCTTCGAGAAGACCGGGCTGCCCTTCACCAAGTACCTGATCGACGACTGGCGCGGCGCGCGGGCCAACCTCAACGCCTCGACGCATATCCGCTTCTAAAGGACGACTGGATGAAATTTGGCATTCTGGTCAATGAAGGACCCTACCAGCACCAAGCCTCCGATTCCGCCTACCTGTTCTGCAAGGCGGCGCTGGAGAAGGGCCACGAGATTCACCGCGTGTTCTTCTATCACGACGGGGTGAATAACGCGACCCGGCTCACCGAGCCGCCGCTGGACGACCGCAACATCGTGACCCGCTGGAGCAAGCTGGCCGAGGAATACCAGCTGGACCTGGTGGTCTGCGTCGCCGCGGCGCTGCGCCGCGGCATCGTAGACGAGAATCTGGCGCCGGGCTTCCGCATCTCGGGCCTCGGGCAACTGGTCGAGAGCGGCATCGAGGCGGACCGCGTGGTCACATTTGGCGACTGAGGATAGAGAAAAAATGGAAGGCGCAATCAAGAAATTCATGTTCGTCAATCGCAAAGCGCCCTACGGCACCGTCTATGCCCTGGAGTCGCTGGAGGTGGTGCTGATCTCGGCCGCCTTCGACCAGGACGTCAGCCTGGCCTTTCTCGACGACGGCGTCTATCAGTTGAAGAAGGGCCAGCAGACCAAGGGCATCGAGACCAAGAACTTCTCGCCGATCTACCGGGCGCTCGACGGCTACGATATCGAGAAGCTCTATGTCGAGCGCGAGGCGCTGGCTGCGCGCGGCCTCTCCGAGGAAGACCTGCTGGTCGACGTCACCGTGCTGTCGCGCGCCGAGATGGGCGCGTTGATGGACGAGCAGGACGTGGTACTGAGCTTTTAAAGGAATAATTGCATGCTGCACATCATCAACAAGTCGCCGCTGGAAAAGAATGCCCTGGAGTCCTGCCTCTCGGTGGCGACGGCGGGCAGCACCCTCCTGCTGATCGAGGACGCCGTCTATGCCGCGACCCGCGGCAACGCCTTCGAAGCCAG
>JAJZPJ010000189.1 GCA_021811225.1 Pseudomonadota bacterium | reverse complement strand
CACGGGTTATACACCGGGCCGCACGCCTCCCGCTATAGAGAGCGGGCGGCGGCCCCGTGCATAACCCTGTATCCGAATGGCATCAAGAACCCGTTCGCTCAGACTCATACCTGGATTGGAATGTACTGGAGCGCCTTGCGTTCCGCTCGGACCTTCCCCCACAACGCCATGAGGAGCCTCACGCATGAAACAGCGTAGTCTTGCCGCCGAACAATTCGGCGCCAGCGCCCATGCCTATCTCAGCAGCAGCGTACACGCCCAGGGCACCGATCTGCCGCGCCTGACGGAACTGTCGCGCCGCCTCGATCGTCCGGCCGCGCTCGACCTCGGCTGCGGCGCGGGCCATGCGGGCTTCGCCATGGCGCAGGGTGGTGCGCGGGTGACGGCCTATGACCTGTCGGCCGAGATGCTGGCGGTCGTGGAAGGCGAAGTGCAGCGTCGCGGCATCCACGGCATGCAAACCCGGCAAGGCCCGGCCGAGCATCTGCCGTTTGCCGACACGACATTCGACCTGGTCGCCACCCGCTTCTCGGCGCATCACTGGCTGGACGTCTCCGCTGCGATGCTTGAGGTCCGGCGGGTGCTCAGGGCCGACGGCACATTGGTGGTGATCGACGCGATCGCGCCGGAGTCGCCGCTGCTCGACACCCTGCTGCAGACGGTGGAAATCCTGCGCGACGCCTCTCATGTCCGCGACTACCGCGTCTCCGAATGGGCTGCACTGCTACAGGCTGCCGGCTTCGCCGCACCCGAATCCGACACCTGGACCCTGCCCATGGAGTTTGCCACCTGGGTGGCACGCATGCGCACGCCCGAATTGCGCGTGAATGCCATCCGCGACGTGCTGGCCCGAGCCACGGAGGAAGCCAGGCGGCACTTCCGGATGCAGACCGACGGCTCGTTCAACCTGGACGTGGCCTGGATGCAAACGCAGCCACGAACACAAGTTTAAGCGCGAGCACCAACGACCTTCATTCTAAGATTTTCCCTGGCTAGGAAATCTAGCTGATCGATGGCGCTAATTTGCAAGCTGGTAGCCCCACAGAACCTTCATCAACGCCGAGGTGTTTCTTTAGTCCAGCCCACCCCAGCGGGGTGACCTGGATTGCCCTGGAGGACTTCGAGCGCCGCAGCCAGCCTGACGAGCAAAGCACGGCCATGAATTGAACGCCGAGCGGCCCAGCCAGGTGATAGCGACGCTCCGTCCAATCGAGACACTGCCGAGCGAGCCCGCGTCGGCTTGACTTCAGCGCAGTCATATCAACACCCATAGCACCGAACCATTGCATACCAGACGGCGTTACCACGAGCTGCTTATCTGCTGCCGGCACAACGAATCCCCGTTCTTGCAGGCCCTGTGCCACAGCCACACCGAGCTGCCCGGCAAGGTGATCGTAGCAGCGGCGGGCAAAGCGCAGGTCTAATCCTTCGCGGCTGAGCGGTTTGCGCCTGACCGCCGCCAATGGCTTGAGCGCTGCGAGATGCTCGAGGGCCAGAGCGACATGGGAACCGGCGAGACGGTAGTAGCGATGGCGCCCCTCCGTCTCAACCGCCAGCAATCCGCCCGCGAGGAGTTTGGCGAGATGAGAACTCGCAGTTTGCGCGGTGACACCCGCCGCATAGGCCAACTCACCAGCCGGTAGCGCACGTCCGTCGACCAAGGCGATCAGCATCGCCGCTCTTGCCGGATCCGCGATCAGGAAGGCGCTGGAGGACACGTAATTGGGCAGGGGGTGCATGCTGGGTTTCCCATAGGATCCGGAAAATTATAGTCGCAGAATGGGCTTGCACATTTCGATTCGTGTCGAAGCATCGGGTGCATAAATCGACCGACAATAGGCACTCGACAAGATGCAGGAGCCACACCCATGCGCGATCACGACCGCCTTCAGCCCAGCGTTTCGGCGGGAGCCGACAATCCCGCCCAGGGGATTGCCGATCGCCGCCGGCTGACCCTCGTCACGCTCTGCATGGCCGTGCTCATAGCCCAGGTCGACACTTCCGTCGTTAACTTGGCCGTTCACCCGATCGGTGTTTATTTCACGGCTGGCGTCGCTGCGCTTCAATGGGTCGTGGACGGCTACAATCTGGTCTACGCCGCCTTGCTGTTGACCGGCGGACTCCTGGCCGATCTCCTCGGCCGGCGCATCATCTTCATGGTGGGCGCCGCGGTCTTTACGGCGGCATCGCTACTCTGCGCGTTTGCCCCGACCGTCTCGCTGCTGATCGGCGGCCGCGCACTCGCGGGGCTGGGAGCGGCCCTGCTGTTGCCCGCCTCGTTGGCCATCATTCGCGTTGTCTGGCCCGATCACGTCGAACGCGGTCGGGTTCTCGGCATATGGGCGGGCTGCAACGGCTTGGCGCTGGCGATTGGTCCCACTCTCGGCGGCTTGTTGATCGGGCAGTTCGGATGGCGCAGCATCTTTCTCGTCGTCGTGCCGCTGGGGCTCGCCGCTTTTGCCTTAGCCCTGCCAGCCATTCCGGAATCGTCCGCCCGGCAGGAGCGTCATTTCGACGCGCCGGGCCAAATCCTGGGTGCGCTTGCGCTCGGCGGTTTAGCCCTCGCCGCCATCGAGATGAACGCTGCGACCCTCACGGCTCTTATTGCTCTGGCAGTCGCCATACCGTCTCTCCTGCTGTTCATCGCGGTCGAGTCGCAAAGGGGCGCTGCAGCCCTGGTCCCGCTGGCCATGTTCCGAGCGCGCGGGTTTCTCGGCGCCGTGACGGCAACGGCGGGGATGACCTTCGGGATGTATGGCGTATTGTTTCTGTTGCCATTGACGTGGCAGAGCAGCGGTATCCTTGATCCCCTGGGGGTAGGCCTTGCCCTCATGCCGATGGCCCTCGTATTCGTTCTTGTCTCGCCCTTCTCTGGTACGCTCAGCCGCAAATTCGGGGTGCATTCGATGACCAGCGGCGGCGTGGCTTTGATCGGGTTCGGGCTCCTTATCCTGAGTGTGAGCGCTGGCCGGAAATCGATCGTGGCGGATGAAACAGGCTTGATTCTGACTGGGCTAGGAATGGGGCTGGCTACCGGGCCGCTCCTCGCTGCCGCTGTCGGCGCGGTATCTGCCGCCCGTTCAGGAACCGCTGCCGCGCTCATCAACGTCGCCCGGATGGCCGGCGCCACAATCGGCGTGGCCGTAATGGGCGCGGTGTTTGCCGCTGCACGCGACAGTGCGATCGGCTTACGCCTCTCCATGTTGCTGGGAGGTTTGGTTCAGCTCACTTGTGCCGCTGTGGCATGGACCACCACGCGGTCGGTCGCTAACGCCTGCCCCGAACAATCGGCCTGATTCATGGTTCATGTGCAGTTTTGGCCGGGCCGAAACCGGCAGCTCGCAAGCCAGTACCGCTTAGCAAGTGAAGGCCGGCGTCAGCCCCGCCCGAGGGATTGTTCTTCTGACTCACCCTGAATCGCCGCATCGACACCCGGGAGCTCCTGCCCAGGGCCCTGGCCGCGGGCGTCGCCTTCATGCCCGGCGAATCGTTCCTGCCCATGGCGGCGGCTTGCGGTCAGCTATGCTTCAATTTCAGCCACGCCAGCGAGGCGCAGGCCGAGTCGGGGCTGGGGAAACTGGCAGCGTTGATTCGCGGCTTCGCTTGAAATCGGCCTGCCTCAGCCGTCCGGCGTTCCACCCCTCATGCGCTGCTTCAAATCCCATCTTCCGGATCCCATGTAGCAGCTCCGTTCGTCTCATCTCGTGCCCCCCTCGGGACATTACGGACGGTTGTCGTGCTACAAAACCGGACACCCATCGGGATCAGGCGGACGGATCATGGACTCGCAACACAAGCTTTGGCAACCCCTGGAAAATTCCCCGGTTCACCTATAGAATCCGGATCGGATTAGGTTCATTCCCCGGCGGCCCCGGGGAATGTGAAACGGGAAGTTCGGTAGTCGAAAGCCTGCTTTCGATGAAGCCGACGCAGCCCCCGCTGCTGTAAGCCGGACGAATCCGCCCAAATGCCACTGTGCTTGCACGGGAAGGTGGGTGGAGGAGGATGAAGGCGAGCCAGAAGACCGGCCTGATCCGCTAGGTGTGGTATTGGCCCCGGGGTGTGGGCGCAGCTGACCGAAGGATGGCCCGGTTCCATTCGTCCATCCCGCCAGTCCCGCAGACGATGGTCTGTCGCGTTGCACTCCCTCCCCGGTTCGATACCGCCGTTTATGCTCATGAACGCGAAGGGAGTCATCATGCCTATCGAACCAGACCACGGCGGCTTCGACCTGCGCGCGGCCTGAAACGTGGCCGGCAAGGTCTGGTTTGTCGGTGCCGGCCCCGGCGATCCCGAGCTGATCACGGTCAAGGGCCGGGGTCTGCTCGAACGCGCCGGCGCCGTACTGTTTGCCGGATCGCTGGTCGATCGGGCGGCGACGCTCTATGCGCCCGACGATAGCACCATCCGCGACTCGAAGGGCATGACGCTCGACGAAATCGTCGCCTGGCTGATCGAGCAGGCGGCGCGTCACGAAACGGTGGTGCGTCTGCAAACCGGTGACCCCACGCTCTATGGCGCACTGGTCGAAATGGTCCGCCCGCTCGCTGCGGCCGGCATCGAGTGGGCGGTCATCCCGGGCGTTTCCTCGGCCATGGCCGCTGCCGCCGCCGCCGGCGAGACGCTGACCTTGCCGGAAGTCACCCAGACCGTGATCCTCACCCGCGTCGCCGGCCGCACCCCGATGCCGCCGGGCGAGGAACTGGAAGCGCTGGCGGCGCATCGCACGACGCTCTGCATCTTCCTCTCCGTCACCCTGCTGCACGAGGTGCAGCGCGCCTTGCGGGCCGCCGGCTGGCCGGAAGATGCGCCGATCCTCGTGGTGCAAAAGGCGAGCTGGCCGGGTCAGGAGAAAATCGTGCGCGGCACGCTGGCCGACATCAAGCGCCGCTGCCAGGAGGAAAAAATCGCCGCGCAAGCCATGATCATCGCCAGCCCGACCCTCGGCGCGCGACATTGGCAAGACATCGCCCGCTCCAAGCTCTACGATCCGGCCTTCGGCCATCGCTTCCGCCGGGCATCGCTCACTGAAGGCTCCTCATCATGAACGACACCACCCTGCTCCTCGTCGGCCACGGTTCGCGCAACCGCGAGGGCAACAAGGAAATCCTGCACTTCGCCGCCCAGTGGCGCGAGCGCCACCCGGCATGGCGCATCGAGGTGTGTTTCATCGAACACGCCGAGG
>JAJZPJ010000188.1 GCA_021811225.1 Pseudomonadota bacterium | reverse complement strand
GTATCGCGCTGGCCGCTAGCCGCGCCTGAGCCGGGTCAGACTGCCGCAGTCCGGTCCGCCAGGCTGACGCGGTTGCGTCCCAGGTTTTTGGAATCGTAGAGCGCCCGATCCGCCCGCTCGACGAACTCGCTCGCCGACTCTCCCGCGCGGTAACAAGCCACGCCCAGAGACACCGTTACCCGGGCGACGGTCTCATTGCTGTCGGTGCGCTTGACCCGGCTGGCCTCGACCATCTGCCGGATCTTTTCCGCCAGGGAGCGCGCGCCCTCGAGCGGCGTCTCGGGCAACAGGATGACGAATTCCTCGCCACCGTATCGAGCGGCGGTATCCTTGCCCTTGACATTGTCCTTGAGAATTTTCGCGATCGCGCGGATCACCTTGTCGCCGAACAGGTGTCCGAAGCTGTCGTTGAAGCGCTTGAAATGGTCGATATCCGTGAGCAGCAGACTTGGCCCGGTCGACCCAGGTTCGTTTTTCGCCAGACAGGCCGCAAGCGCCAGATCGAATCCTTTGCGATTGGTCAGGCCGGTCAGCGCGTCTTGCAACGCATCCTCGCGCGCCCGGTGCACCTCCTGGCGCAAGCGCTCGATCTCGCGCCGGCTGTCGTCGAGGCGTTCGTTGAGTTGCGTGATCGAACTTTGCATTCCCCGGGTATCAGCCAGCAGCTTGATGACGCCGCTGTCCAGTTGCCGCCCGTCCGGGAACCCGTCCAATTCCTCGGTCAGTTGCACCAGCGCGTTGCCGAAACGGTGCGCATCATCTCCCGCCTGCGCCGCCGATAAGGACATGTCCTCCAGAACCCGCTTGAAACCGACGGCCACCTGCTGCGCGGCCCGCTCGTCGATTTCGGCGATGTATTTGCGAAAGAGCGCGGTCGTGGCGATCTCGTCCAGAAGCGATCCGTCACGGGTCAGTTCGTCGATGGCCGCCTTGATGCCCGGATTGATTCCGGCCACATACTCGTACCAGACCGCATAACTGATCGGATGCAGCGCCGCCGCCTGTCTGGACATCAGAGGCAAGGCCAGCCTCAGGATCTCGGCGCTTTGCGCCGGACTTTCGTGGTATTCCATGCTCGAACCCAGAATGAACGCAGCGCTCATTCTAATGGAGCCCCGGTTTCTCCGCCGAGGGCCGCCGGCGATCGAACCAGTGTCGAGCGAACCCCTTGCTGGTGATCGGCTTCCGTTCCATAATCGCTGTCAGCGTGATCGGGTCTTACGGGACTGACGCAATACACTGTTCCCAACCGCAATCGATTGTCACTCGCTAACCCAAATATGAACGCTCGGGTCATTCCCCTCATCGACAAGCGCAGCCTCATCCCGCCGTCGGCCAGCACCGCCCAATCGCGCGGCCCGCTTGGCGACACGCGCGATCGGCGCCTGGCGGACCTGCGCATCTCGGTCACCGATCGCTGCAACTTCCGCTGCGTCTATTGCATGCCGAAGACCGTATTCGGCCGCGATTACCCCTTCCTGCAACATGGCGACCTGCTCTCTTTCGAGGAGATATTCCGCATCGCCCGACTGTTCGTCGCGCGCGGCGTCACCAAGATTCGCCTCACCGGCGGCGAGCCGCTACTGCGGCGCAACGTCGAGCGATTGGTGGAGATGCTGGCGACCATCCCCGGCCTCGAACTGACGCTCACCACCAACGGCTCGTTGCTGCCGAAGAAGGCACATGCGCTGCGCGAAGCGGGCTTGCAGCGGGTGACGGTGAGCCTCGATGCCTTGGACGACCCGACCTTCCGCAGGATGAACGACGTCGATTTCCCGGTGGCGCAGGTGCTCGAAGGTATCGCGGCGGCCGAAGCGGCGGGGCTCGCGCCGATCAAGATCAACATGGTGGTCAAGCGCGGCACCAACGATCACGCCATCTTGCCGATGGCGCGCCACTTCCGGGGCAGCGGCCACATCCTGCGCTTCATCGAATACATGGACGTCGGCAGCCACAACGGCTGGAAGCTCGACGAAGTGCTGCCCTCGGCCGACCTGGTGCGCCTCATCGATGCCCAAATGCCGCTCGAAGCGATCAGTGCCAACTACCCCGGAGAAGTCGCCGCGCGCTGGCGCTACAAAGACGGCGGCGGTGAAATCGGCGTCATCTCGTCGGTGACCCAGGCCTTCTGTTCGAGCTGCACGCGGGCACGGTTGTCCACCGAAGGCAAGCTCTACACCTGCCTGTTCGCCCAGGGCGGCCACGACCTGCGCGCGCTGCTGCGCACCGGAAGATCCGATCAGGACATCGCCGCGGCCATCGGCGCCGTCTGGGAAGCCCGCAGCGATCGCTATTCGGAGATCCGCACGGCCGAAACCGCGGGGCTGAGAAAAATCGAGATGTCCTATATCGGCGGTTAAGACGCGGGCGGCGCCCACCGCCCCGCGCTCGACCGCGCGCATGAACCGATGCCTCGTCTCTCACTCACTTCTGCGGCCCGCCCCGCCACCGTCACCGTCGCCGCGATCAACGAAAGTGGCGAGACGGTGCCGACGCCGATCGCCGGCGAACATCCGCTGACGCTCTATCTCGACAAACGCGAGATCGTCACCCTGATGACCCTGGGCGCCGCGCCCGAGGCGCTGGTACTGGGCTATCTGCGCAACCAGCGGCTGGTGGCCAACATCGAGGAAATCGCGGCGGTGCAGGTCGATTGGCAGACCGACTCGGCCGCGGTGACCACCCATTCCGGCGACCAGGATATCGACGCGCAAATGAGCCGCCGCACCGTCACCACCGGCTGCGGTCAGGGCACGATGTTCGGCGACCTGATGGAAAACCTGGAAAAAATCGTCCTGCCCGACGCAGGCCGCATCGACCAGGCGACGCTTGGCCGTCTGCTCGACAACGTCCGCCGCCACGAGTCCATCTACAAGGAGGCCGGCGCCGTGCATGGCTGCGCGCTGGCCGGATCGGACGGCGAGATCCTGATGTTCGTCGAGGACGTCGGCCGGCACAACGCGGTGGACGCCGTCGCCGGCCAGATGTGGCTCGAAGCCATGTCCGGCGCCGACAAGATCTTCTACACCACCGGAAGGCTCACCTCCGAGATGGTCATCAAGACCGCGCAGATGGGCATCCCTATCCTGGTCTCGCGTTCGGGCCTCACCCAGATGGGCCACTCGATCGCAGAGCGGCTCGGCCTGACCATGATCGGCCGCGCCCAGGGCAAGCACTATCTGTTGTTCACCGGCCATAGTCGTTTCGCGGGATTAGCCGTCGATGGCTGAGCGCAGCGACGAGGCCGTGACCGGGCTGGTGCTGGCGGGCGGCTTGGGCCGACGCATGGGCGGCGTCGACAAGGGACTGCGACCGTTCCGTGGACGGCCCTTGGCGGCGCACGCGATCGCCCGCCTGGCGCCCCAGGTCGATGCGCTGATCATCAACGCCAACCAGAATCGCGCAGCCTACGAAGCGCTCGGCCATCCGGTGATCGGTGACGCCCTCGGCAACTTCGCCGGACCGCTCGCCGGTCTGCACGCGGGGCTATGCGCCTGCGCCACGCCGCTGCTGGTGACCGTACCCTGCGACTCCCCCCTGCTGCCCCTGGATCTGGTCGCCCGTTTGCGCGCGGCACTGCAAGGGACGCACGCCCAGCTGGCGGTGGCGCAAGCCGGCGGCTGGATACAGCCGGTGTTCGCCCTTTGCCGAACAGACCTGCGGGACGAGCTGAGCGGCTACCTCGCGAGCGGAGAGCGCAAGGTCGACGCCTGGTTCGCCACCCTGCGCGTGGTCGAAGTGCCCTTCGACGACGAAGCCGCCTTCGTCAACATCAACACCCCGGAAGAACTGGAAAGACTGGAACCGACATGAATTCGCTCCTGCAGACGCTCTCCTGCGCCGACGGCTACGACCCCGATGCCCTGCCGGTCGGCACCGCCCAGGCGCTGATCCTGGCGCAGCTCGCGCCGGTGCCGGACTTCGAGCGCGGCTTCGTCCGCTGCGGCTTGAATCGGGTGCTGGGCGAAGACGTCGTCGCGCCGGTGAACGTGCCCGCCCACGACAACTCGGCGATGGACGGCTACGCGCTGCGCCACGCCGAGTTGTCCGCGGCGGGCGAGACCCGGCTAGCGATAGTCGGCAGTGCCTACGCCGGCCGCGCCTTCGAGGGCCATCTGCCCCCGGGCAGCGCGCTGCGCATCATGACCGGCGCCATCGTGCCCGAGGGTCTGGACACCGTCGTTCCCCAGGAGACGGTCGGGGTCGAGGGGGAAATCGTGATCATCCCCCCGGGTCAGCGGGCCGGGCAACACCTTCGCCGCGCCGGCGAGGATCTCAAGGCCGGACAGCCGGCCCTCAAAGCCGGCAAGTGGCTGCGTCCGGCCGAGATCGGCCTGCTCGCCTCGCTCGGTCAGGTCGAGGTGACGCTGCGCCGTCGACTGCGCGTGGCTATTTTTTCCACCGGCGACGAACTGTGCTCGATCGGCACGCCGCTCGCCCCCGGTCAGGTCTATGACAGCAATCGCTATACGCTCTGGGGCATGCTCACCCGCTTGGGGTGCGAAGTGCGCGACATGGGCGTGGTGCGTGACGACCCCGAGACGCTGGAAGCGGCGCTGGCGGCCGCCGCGAAGAGCAGCGACGTGATCATCACCAGCGGCGGCGTCTCGGTCGGCGAGGCCGATTTCGTGCGCGAGCTGATGGCCAGGCTGGGCGAAGTGGCTTTCTGGAAAATCGCCATGAAGCCGGGGCGACCGATGGCCTTCGGCCGGATCGGGGCTGCCTGGCTGTTCGGCCTGCCGGGCAATCCGGTGGCGGTGATGGTGACCTTCTACCAGTTCGTGCGCCCCGCCCTGCAGAAGATGATGGGCGCCGAACCGACGTCCTTGCCGACTTTCCGCGTCCCCAGCCTGGCAGCGCTGAGGAAGACGCCCGGACGGACCGAATACCTGCGCGGCCAGATGGTGCAGGAGGACGGCGAGTGGCGCGTGCAGCCGACCGGGGCCCAGGGATCGGGCATTCTGCGCTCGATGTCGGAGGCCAATTGTCTGATCGTTCTGGAGCACGAGCGCGGCAATGTCGCCGTCGGCGATCTGGTCGGCGTTCAAACGCTGGACGGGCTGGTCTGAGGCCAAGCCGCCGCCGGGTTTACCTGGGGTCCGGCGGCGGACTGGACAATTACCAATATAATCAATATAATGTTTAATTGTGGCGTTGCAACATACTGCACCAACCGCCGGGCAATAG